>CAIRGO010000181.1 GCA_903878115.1 Akkermansiaceae bacterium
CTGCTTGCTGCTTGCTGCTATGTGAGAATCAGATGCATGTGCCGCACGTAATCAATATGGGTGACGCAAGTCAATACAAAAATGTTAGGAAATAGATTTTTTTGAGGGGTAAGGTGACGAAAATGTCAAATTTTTTTAGATTCAGCAGTTTTTAGCAAGTGCTAAATTAAGCCTCGTAAATGATAGAAAGATAGTTACCGCCATGCCTGGATCAAGGAATTGGATTTGACCGAAGCCAATACGGATGTGAAAGAATAGAAAACGCGGAATCGCAAAGGTCACTTTTTGGCCTTTTGCGCGACTTCCCATGCGACATCGCGCAGGATTTTTGCTTGCTCTGCATCCACGCCTTTTACTGTTGGTAAGTTTTGTGGAGAGACTTGGAAAATTTGTCCGTAAAACAAGCACGCAGCTAGATAAGATCCTGCAGCGGAGGGGTGATGACGATCGCCCGCATAGAGATTGATGGCTGGGTGTTTGGTTTTTACGATGTCCCACGCGTTGCTGACTTGGCAGAGCGTAATGCCTTGTTCGCGGTTCAGCCGCGTAAAGGTTGCATTCATGCGATCACGACTTTTTTCATAGGTATCGTCGGGATAATTCGCCTTATCTCCAGCTTCGCGTGCCCAATGGCAATAGAGCAGGGGTTGTGCTTTGTTTGTCTTGCAAATGGCTAACAATTTTTCGACGGCGGGATCCATCATTTCCTTGACCTGCCCAACGGGCAGACCAGGCGTTTGGCTTTGTTCTTGCAAAATCACATAGTCCCAATGCGCTGCTTCGATGAGTTTTACCGCGTTGCCTTTTTCCAAATGTTGGCGCAATTGCACGCCGCCGAAAGTCACTTGCTCGTGACGTCCGGTTTGTCCTCCTGCTTTTGAAATTTCTGCAAAAATTCGCGCCATCGCCATGGTGTAACTGTTGCCAACAAACAGCACGTTTTTCTCCGCTGCCGTGACAGCGAAGAGCGGTGCTAATAAGAAAAGCGCAATGAGGATGAATCGACGCATAAAATTGATGTAATATTAGATTTGAACGATGGTTTTTTCTGTCGATGGATCAATGATGGCAAAACGTTCACGATGCATGCCAGCGTCTGCGCGGAAGATCAGTCGTCCGTTGTGAGAGCGCTCCAGTTCCATGAGTATTTTTGAGTCTTCGGTGCGGAAACGATTCAACACATCCGTATTCACCATGACCACCAAGTCGCCTTGGTGGCTATTTTTCTGAATCAGCGTATTGAGTTGGCGTTGAATCTCGACAGACATTGTCATGGCTGTTTTCACGCGACCGCGACCTTGGCAATATGGGCATGGTTCATACATCGAATCACGCAGTGATTCGTTGAGACGCTGACGAGTCATTTCCATCAATCCAATGGCGGAGATTTGTAAGACTTGCGTTTTCGCTTTGTCTTTTTTCACTCGCTCTTTCATGGCCTTGTAAACTGCCATCTGATCTTTGCGATGACGCATGTCGATAAAATCCACCACCACCAGGCCTCCAATGTTTCGCAGGCGTAGTTGTCGAGCTACTGCTTGAGCGGCCTCGACGTTGGTCTCCAAGATCATTTTTTCTTGATCTTTGTTGCCGCGATTGCGTCCCGTGTTGACGTCCACAGCGATGAGCGCTTCGGTTTCATCGATCACAATGTAGCCGCCACAGGGCAGCCAGACTTGGCGTGAAAATGCCTCGTCAATTTGTTTCTGAATGCCCATACGTTCGAAAATCGGCACGTGTCCGGTGATACAATTCACGCGACGTTTGGCTCGGCGTGATACTTTTCCTGCCACGGCGCGAATCGCTTCTGTGGTTTCTGGACAATCGCAAATAATTTGATCGATGTCGTCGGTGAGCAAATCGCGTGCCGTGCGCTCCACAAGCCCTGGTTCTTGGAAAACGCATGCGGGTGAGGCTTTTGAATCACGGGCTAATTCTACATCGCGCCACTGCTCCAAGAGCATCGCGAGATCGCGAATGAGGTGACGTTTGCGGGTGCCGATGGCGGCGGTACGCATGATGATACCCATTCCTTCAGGAACGGACAGTTTTTGCATGATGGTGCGAAGACGAGCGCGTTCTTTTTGATCCTCCACTTTGCGCGAGATACCAAACTGTTCCGTATAAGGCATCAACACGAGGTAGCGGCCTGCTAACGAAATATTGGTGGTAACCCGTGGTCCCTTGGTGCCGATCGGACCTTTGGAAACCTGAATCATGATCTCCGCGCCAATCGGATAAATGCTGGGAATGTCTTTGGAGGTAATTTTTTTCTGTTGCTTCTTGGGACCACGCTCGATTTCTTCAAGTCCGGCATCGAGAGCGGCTGGCAATGCATCCCAAAAATGGAGGAAGGCATTTTTATCGAGCCCGATGTCAACGAACATCGCCTTGAGGCCTTGCTCGATGTTTTTAACGCGGCCCTTGAAAATGCCGCCGACGATGTTTTGATCGCCTTCGCGCTCGATCGAATATTCCTCGAGCAAGCCATTCTCCAGAAGGGCTACGCGGCGTTCGAGTTTTTCGACATTGATAAGAATGGTGTTTCCTTCCATGGGATTGCTGCTGCCAAATCCGAGAAAGCGTTTGATTTTATTGATCATAGTAATGGGCACAAATTAGTGTAGTAAATGGTTTGTATAAGAAAAATTACTCTTCGACAGGTCGAGCTCGCGGAATAGTTCCAGAGGGATCGATGTCAGGAGTAAGGGTTGGAGTGGGAATAATGTCAGTAGTGGGTTCTTCAGTGTTTGTTGTTGGTGTTACAGCTTCGATATCGGTTTGCACGTTTTCGGCTGTTTCAGTGATTTCAGTTGTCTCTGTCGCTTCGACAGCGGCGAGGGTGTCCTCGGGAAGTTTGATTTCTTCGATCATGTCAGTGTTGCCTTTGACTTCGTTCTGCGGATGGAGCGGTAGACTAAGTCCATCGTCTTGAGCAAAGAGTCCGCGATAAATTAAGTGAGCCAGTGGTCCTGCGACTTTACCGCCTGATTTGCCGCCGACGACGAGCACGCAGATAGCATACTTCGGTTTGTCAAAAGGTGCAAAGGTAACCGTCCACGAGTTGTTAGACTTTTTCCCGCGATCCATGCTCTGCGCGGTTCCGGTTTTACCACCTGCTTCGATGTTTGGCATTTTGACGCGTCCTGCCGTGCCGCCTGGTTCGTTGACGGCCATCCACATGCCCTTACGAATGCGGTCCATGTCTTTTACGGAAACGCCTTTTTCTAACAAATTAAGCATTAGCTTTGGCTCATCAGGCACGATGACTTGACCATTGCGGATGATTGTTTTCACCAAACGTGGCTGATAATATTTGCCGCCATTGGCGATGCAGCTCACGAGTGCGCAGAGTTGCAGTGGCGATGCGGCCGAGACACCTTGACCGATTGCCAAGAATGCTGTGTCAACGGGGGTGACTGAGGTAGAAGGATACTTGTGTTTCCAAGGCGCGGAGCCAATGACCATGCCAGGCTTCTCACTGGGTAGTTCAATGCCAGTGGTGCGTCCCAAATTGAGCATGGTAAAAGTATCGGCCATTCCTTGCGGACCAACGGCATTGGCGAGTCGGAAGAAGTAAGGGTTGCACGATTGTTTGATCGCGGTGCTTATGTTTTCGGAGCCGTGCATTCCTTTGCTCTGATTCCAGATCCAGCATCCTGCTTTATGATTGCCATATTGAACGTATCCATTGCACGAATAAATACGATCACCAAGACCTGCGCGGGCACCAGCGAGGGCAGTCGCAAGCTTGAACGTAGATCCTGGATCAAAGCCTTCCGTTGCACGGTTCATCAGTGGCAAACAAATATTTTTTTTGCTGTATTCTAGCCATTTTTCCGGAGCGATCGAGGGAATGAAATTGTTAGAGTCGTAATTAGGAACTGAAGCCATGGCGATGACTTTACCCGTATTCACGTCCATCACTACCGCGGCGGCTCTGCCCGCACGGCGTAAAACATTTTCGACAAGATACTGTGCTTTCGCATCAATTGTTAGGGTAATATCAGCGCCTGTTTGCGGTTTGGTGTAGTCGGTCATGTTGACGACTCGTCCTTTTTCGTCTTTTAAAATTGTTTTAATGCCCTCAGAGCCTTTTAGGTATTTATCCATGGTGGCTTCGATGCCGGCAATACCTTTTTCTTCGCCAATGTAATGGTCAAACTGGCGTTGACCCTCTTCTGGCACATCACCTTTTTCCCATTCCTTGGTGTAGCCTAGGATGTGGCAGGCCAGCGTGTTGTAGGGGTATTGGCGTTGTGGGCGCAGACCGATGTAAACTCCTGGAAGCGATAAATTCAGCTCAGCGAAGCGCGCAAATTGTTCATTTGTTAGATCAGTACGATAAGAAAATGGCACCAACCCACCGTGCGTGGCGTAGTGGATTTCTAACGCTTTTGCAAAGGATGTAGCATCGTATTTTTTGTCGAGTCCGTATTCGGCGAGTCGGGCAATGATGGTCTCCTGAACGATCGAAGGGATGTTTCTCTTTTCCCCTTTGCGCGGCATGCCATTTTCGGTTTTGAGCACCTCGCGTATGGGATTTTGATCGTGTTGTAATTTGTAATAATTGACGATTTCATCAATATTGAATGTTACTTCATAGTGACGACTATTACGTGCCAGAATGACGCCATGCGAGTCGCGAATTTCCCCGCGCACGCCTGGTTCTCTCACCGATACATATTTTGCAGAGGGAAGCAGACTCTTGTATTTCTGTTGATCCTCAATCTGCACTTTATGCAGACGATGCAAAAGCGCACCAAACCCAAGGAGGATGAGTGCGGTGAGCAAATAGAGTCTGAGGCGAAATGCAGTTTCCATAGGGGACGTTAGTGTGGAAAATGAGGGGTAATACCAAATCGAGGACGAGTATTTTTCTCGTTAACGATGTGATGGTGGCAAAGACGTGACAGCAGGTAGAGCGTTCCAAAAATGAGGGGGGAAACCAAGACACTAAAGAGTGATGTGTATGCGATTTGCGACATTACTCCTTTGTTGATGGTAAAAGAGCCTCTTAGGAAATCGATGAGTTCATATTCTGCTAGCATGTAGACGGCAGTAGCAACGCCAGTGAGAATTGCGGAAAAATACCATTTTCCTTGGGAGAAAAATGAGGGGAATCCATGCATCAGCGAGCCTGCTAGACCAAACAAAATAATGGAGGTTCCAAAACGCAAGCTGGGAATATTATCAGGAAACACCAAGGGGTCTAACTGATCGGGACGCAGAGCGCATTGCGCGTCCCATAGGAAACCACTCGCCAATGCCAGCATAAACATAATCGGCAATGGCACGGTCGCAGAAATACAAAGAAAAACGACTAACAACAAAAAGATCCGCGCGTTGTAAAGCCCAGTAAAAGCAGGAAGGAATTGCTGCATTATGACAGCAATGATGATCAGAAAAAATAAGCTGATAGAGTAACGAAGCACGTGATTTCTACTGGTTTGAATTCGCTGAGGGGATAACGAATACAGTGACCAGATCATTGAAGTTCACGGCGGGGCGTACGAGAGCTTCGGAATCCAATGCACCGGCTTCGACCGATTCGATAGTTCCTAAAAGGATGTTTGCTGGGACGATGCCGCCCCGGCCATTGCTAAAAACGCGCTGGCCTTTTTTCAGGTTGGCGTTTTTTGATAAAAAGCGCAGTCGCAGCATCGGTTTATCACCGTAGTCTGCTCGTTGACCGCTAAGGATTCCCACTTCAGGTGTACTTTCCACTTTGGCGGAAACTTGGCATTTTTCGTCAGTAAGTAGAATCACTGTGGCAAAGTCTTTTCCTGATAGGTCAATTTTTCCTACCAGTCCCTCGGCGGTCACTACCGGGTTCTGATTGCCGACAAATGAACTTTCGCCGCAATCGATTTCTACGGTTTTATACCAGTTTGTCGTTTGACGGCGAGTAATCCGCGCAGCAACAATGGTGAAGGGCGTGTTTTTCTTAAATTCTAACGAAGTTCGCAAGCGTGCATTGTCTGCCTCTAACGAGGAAAAGCGTTGCTCGATCTGTCGCAGACGATCCAATTCCGCCCGAGTAATCAGCAATTCTGCTTCTAACTCTTCGGAGCGTTTCACTTCGCGAGAGAAATTCCGCGCACGATTTTCGATAGCAGATCCTGCTTTCAAAAAGGGTGATAGCGCCGTGTAGTAAGTGTTTTGTATCGAGCGGACAGTGCGGTCACTCCTTGTCAGTGCCCAAGTGGCACCACCAAGAAAACAGAGAAGGGCGATAAGATTAAGCGGCTTCATTGCCTAGTATGGCAGAGGGAAAGACCGGGAAATTAGCCAATATTTGAGATACGTTTGAGCAATGCAATTTCTTGCAAGGCTTTTCCGGTACCCTCGGCCACTGCACTCAATGGGTCTTCCGCGATGTGGACGGGAAGTCCTGTTTCTTCACGAATCATTCGATCTAACCCTTTGAGCAATGCTCCACCCCCCGCAAGAACAATCCCGCGGTCAACTAGGTCCGCTGCCAATTCTGGAGGACAGCGTTCGAGCGTGGTGCGAATGCCGTCAATCACTTGTGAGAGTGGGTCGGCCATCGCTTCACGGATTTCTTGAGAGGTAATCGTAATCGTTTTTGGCAAACCTGCCACCAAGTCACGACCTTTTACTTCCATGGTCATTTCTTTAGGCAGCGCAGCAGCCGAACCAATGCGAATTTTGATGTCTTCTGCGGTGCGCTCACCAATCATCAGATTGTAGGCGCGCTTCATATAGGAAATGATCGCATCATCGAGCTCATCACCTGCCACACGAACGCTGCGAGAATAAACAATGCCCGACAGAGAAATGATCGCCACTTCGGTAGTTCCACCGCCGATGTCTACGATCATGTTACCTGCGGCATCTTGAACGGGTAAGCCGACGCCGATGGCAGCTGCCATCGGTTCTTCAATAAGATATACTTCACGCGCACCAGCTTGCTCGGCGGACTCACGAACGGCACGTTTTTCCACTTCGGTAATGCCAGATGGCACGGCGATGACTACCCGCGAGTTTGAACGACGGCCATTATTTACCTTGCGGATAAAGTGGCGCAACATCGCTTCGGTGACGCGAAAGTCAGAAATTACGCCGTCGCGCAGCGGACGAATCGCCACAATGTCGCCAGGCGTCCTGCCAAGCATGCGTTTGGCGTCGTCGCCTACAGCAAGAACTTCATTCGTGCCAGCCTTGACAGCTACGACTGATGGTTCTCGCAGAACGATCCCGTGATCTTTCACGCAAACGAGTGTGTTGGCAGTGCCAAGGTCAATGCCGATATCTTGTGACATCCAATTGCCGAAAATTTTCTTAAAAATAGACATGAGGTACTAAGGAAAATGATAAATGCGCAGTTTATCTGCCAGTACAAGACGATAAATAAGTTGTCATGAGAGCAGATAAAATGCCCTCTTTTGCCCTACAGGATCGCTTTGCACGCAGCAAAGAATAAAACATACGCGCGAGGGAAACATAAATAGCGTAAATGTCAATGAATATTTAAGGAGAATGTGATAATTTTTGTAAAATTTCCAGCGCTTGCGCAGCTGCGATCAGCCCGAAGGTGGCGGTCACCGGTGTCGCGGTTCCATACCCAGAAGCGCAATTGAGGCGGAGATTAGTGTCAGCAGGGCGTTCACACGACACAGAGCCGTCTTCTTGGGGGAACATCGGTGCCTCGGTAGAGAAAACGGCAGTTACTCCAAATTTTTTAATTCTTTTTCCGGTGGGCGCTTTGGGGAAGTCGTGATCGGCGCGCAATCGTTTCCGCGTTTGCTCAAGTAAGGCGTCGTGGCAGGTCATGGCGAGGTCGGCCACTTCGATCCGGCTTGGGTCACGCTTGCCCCCAGCTCCGCCACATGTGATCACGGGAATGTTGCGTAACTTGCAATTGGCGATCAGGTGACATTTCTGCCGCACGGCATCGATCGCATCAATCACACAGTCAAAACCTGCCCTTAGCAAAATCTCGGCATTAGTTTCTGAATAAAACGTTTGTTTTTCTTCGACTTCAATCAATGGATTAATCTGCCGCACTCGCTCGGCCATGGCCGTCGTTTTCAAACGACCGATTTGATCGTCTGTTGCATGCAGTTGCCGATTGATATTGGTCAGGCAGATTTCGTCCAGATCGATCAATGTCAGGTGTCCCACCCCGGATCGCGCTAGTGCCTCTACTGCCCAAGAGCCAACACCGCCAATGCCGACAATGGCGACGCGAGCTCGGGAAAATTGCTCAAATGCCGATTGTCCATAGAGTCGAGATATTCCGGAAAAACGCATGTAATATGTTGATGGTTAGTGTTTAATGAATTTTTTTTGTAAGACGATTGATTCTTACTCGATTATTTAAAATAAACGTTTGCTTTTAAGAGAGCGGCGTGAATTTTGAAATCGACCAATTTTCCTGCGGCTTCTTGCTGTGTCAACCAGTCGCGCAAGTGCTCAAGTTTAACGTGGTGAATGAGGATCTTTTCACCTGCCACGCCACCACCTGCGGCGATGCGTTTGAGCGAGTGCGCGTGGAAAAGGTGAGTGGTTTCCGAAGTCATTCCTGCGGAAGTAGGCGAACTCATAAGGTGTTCCATGACCTCAGCAAGGTAGCCGGTCTCCTCCATCAGCTCCCGCGAGGCGGTTTCGGCGAGAGATTCGTTGGCGTATTCAGGTTCGTCGCCTACCAGTCCGGCGGGGATTTCAATCACATATTTCTGCATCGGAATCCGATATTGCTCCACGAGGATGATTTCTTGTTCCTCCGTGATTGCCAGAATTCCTACCGCGGCTTCAGAATTGGGGCGTTTGACAAATTCCCAGTGCTCGATTCGATGAACCGATAACCAACGTGAGGCAAAAAGTGTGTGCATTTCAGACATCCCGCCGAGAAAAGCACAATAGAAGTCGCCATGCAATGGAAATGAAAATTCTCCAGTATGCGTCATCATGTGGGCAGTTGCAAAACGACCTGATGAGGGGGGGGGGGATGGGCAGCATGATATTCGCTCAGATACGAGATCGGAAGACTCATTTTTCCCTCTTGGGAAAGGGGGGCGGGTTGAAGGAAGTTCCTTTCCATTCTGCGAGAATTTTCAGGTATTGGTAAGGGTCTGTCCATGAAGATGAGGGCTCGATCACCGTGGATTCCGGCCACTCGTTCCAGCTGGTTATCATGATATAGTCGGCACCTGCATCGCTGGCGGCGCGCAGGAAATCGCGCAGGGTTAGACCATCACGTCGAGGCATGACATAGGGATCATTACGGAAGTGAGAGTTGTCATGGCCTGGATGGACGGGTAAAAGCATTTTTTTTCCTGCATCGTGGGCGATTTTTGTTATATAGCGATATTTGCCGATGAGCGCGGTGTATTCGTGGGCGCGAAAGTTGGAAAATGTGCTGTAGAAAGCAAAGCTATCGACTCCTGAAGTTGCGAGCCAGTCGGCGGGAATGCATTTCTCACGATCCAAATCTCCTGCCTTGGCTGCTTTGGCGTCGTGGGCGATTTTATCGACGATCCAATAGACCGGGCCGATTTCACTTTCGACGTGCTTTTTTAGCAGAGGAAATTCTAATGCGCTCAGGCTTGGCTCAGCCGCTACCTGGTAGAGATATACTACGGGACGCCCTTCGATACGGAGGTAAGCGGGGTGATCTTTGTATCGTTTTAAGGCTCGTGTCAGCATCACCTTGTAGTCATCGAACTTTTGGTGGAACTGAGCGCGTTCATCGAGCAGCGCGAATTTGAAACCTAGTTTGTCCGACGCTGCTACGATTCCGTGATCAACATTTTGGTCGAGGTCATTGTGCGAGTCCCACCAGTCGACGAGAAATGCATCGATACCTGCCGCTTTCGCCAATTGAACATGCCATTCTGCTACCACCGGGTCTGCGCTATCGTAGAGCCCGATGAGTGGTCGGAACATACTGTTCGGCACGGGCTCACCCGGCTTCTGCGCTTGCTTCGCCAGAGCATTCGTTGCTGACGAAGAATACGTCCAATGCAAGAACGGAGCTTTTGCATGTTGACCGTCGTGATACCAACAATAGTAATTTGCGAGTAACAATGGTCGTGCGGGCGGTGTGTCGGCGGCATGCAGGGAAACCGCAGAAATGAGCAGCAAAGAGGTGATCAGAATAATTTTCAATGAGCTCTTTAAAAATTTCTGTTCTCTGGCAGACAAATGATTAGTTCTCCTTAATTTGATGAATGGTCCCGTGGATGCTGCGGGTGATTTTACTACCGTCTGCACTGCTAATGTTGACGGTTACTTCGTAGCAGCGGGTCGCCGATAGGCCTGGGATCAGTAGATCGACGGTGCGTAAATCTTCGCCTAGTTTTGCTTTGGTAATGGTCACGGCATGTTCGTCGAAGTGCTTGGAACCGTAACCTGCGCTGCGTTTGATGTCCCAAACTTTGAAGGTAAAGGATTCTGTCGTGATGCTTTTAGGATCGAGTTTATCACTGAAAGTGATCGAGATTTGATCGTGTGTTGCATGGATGGCAACGGGCAAGTAGGTCGGTTTATCGTTGTAACGAATTCGGTAGAAGCCTCCTGGACTATTGGCATTTCCTGCCCAGGCAAACATGCCACAGGTGTAGAGTGCTCCGTCACTGCCGAATCGACCACGCATGATTCCCGTGGGAAATGCGGGCATACTCAGTTCGCAAACGGCTCCTTGCCACACGTCGCCGATATTTTCATGAGGAATGATGTATGCTTTGCCTGTGCCGTAGCTCAGATTGAGCAGTGATCCACCGAGTGAACCCCAGGTGTTTTTGGGAATCCACACAAGTTCTGCTGGGCTGCGATCTTTGGCATTCGTTACCCACACCAATGGCTGTTCCATCGCAGAGTCAGCTGTGTCGGTGACGGGCGAGTAGCCAAACATATTGCCATAAAAGCCGCCAGGTTTGACGCGATTGATGCGATTTTTTGGTGTCCAAAATCCTTCTTGATCGGTAACGAAAAAACTGCCGTCGTCGTTAATGCATACGCCATTCGCCGCACGGAATCCAGTGGCGATGATTTCTGTCTTCGATCCATCGGCGCTGATTTTCAGCAAGGTGCCGTGCTGGGGAACTACCGAATCAAGCGCGTGGCGGCCAGATTTTGCATAGTAAAAATTTCCAGACTTATCGATCTGAAGTCCCATGGCAAATTCATGGAAATGCTCGGTCACTTGATGGTCGTTGTTGTAGCATTGAATGAAGTCGATTTCGCCATCGGCGTTCAAATCGCGCAGACATGCCAATTGATCACGACAGGTAACGAAGAGTTCATCACCGCGAAATTTCACTCCTAACGGTTGGAACAGTCCAGCGGCAATGCGCTTCCAACGCAGTGGGGCAGGGGCGCGTTCCATGATGCCATCGACCCGCCAAATATCACCATTCCACATCGCTACGATCGCGGCTTTGTGATCAGGGGTGAAGTCAAATCCGCTCGCGCGCATCCAACTATGCCATGGGTTTTCTGTGGGCAAAGGAAACGTATCGGCCGTGAGTGCGGTGTCGTCTTTTCCTGCTTCTGAGGTGGTGGTGGTTTCTTGTTGCCATTGGGCTGCACCACCATGAGTGAGCGCTTCGATTGCGATGGCAGGAGCTGCGGCGTTTTTGAGTGATTCTAACTCTTTGGCATCGCAGCGGGAGATGAATAACTGCGTTTTCGCAGGTCCTTTGATGGACGCCACCCAAAATCCATTTTCTTTGCGCATTTCGCCATCGCCACGCAGGGCAACCTGCACCGAATCAGGAGCCACACGCAGCAGCAGAGGTTGAGCGCTCGCAGCGATTTCTAACGATCTAACAAAAACAGTAGTGTTCTCTTTTTCGATGAAACTCGGAGTCTCCCAGACCTGAGTTCCGGCGACCTTTGACGAAATCACTATTTGATTTCCATGCACATACATTCCCAGATACTCCACCCATTTTTTTGCAAGAGGCCCGTAGTGCAAATGATCTTTGCCCTCGAGTCGCGCATCATCCCAGTTGCCCTCTGGCGAAGCCCATCCAGGACCTACAGGGTTGATGAAATGTTTTTCTCCTTTGATACTCGTGTGAGTGCCGTGGCTGCCATCGAAAGCGATGCCTTTCCAATCCACAAAATCACCTGTGGTGCCGGCAGCAACTCGCATCGTATCATGATCGTAAATCATCCATGCGCGCCCTTTGCCCACACCTCCAGGACCGGGGTCGAGTCTTACGGCAATGGCTTTTTGGGCAATATTTCCCGGTTCAATCTGCAAGGTCCACATCAGCGCGGGGCCGAGGTCCATCTTTAAGTAAGGAGGAAGATCGCGAATTTCTTTTTCCTTCTCGGCGCGAGCGAGAGCTTTGGGCAACATGGCCAGGTATTCAGGTGTGATTTCCGTCAATGGGGAAGCTGTGGATTCGCGTAAAAATTCTTCACGAATGTATTGGATCACCGCATACTTTTGCGCCGTGGTGTATTGTGGCATCGGAGTCATTTGACCATAGCCATGCGTGATTGTGTGATACATTGAAAAAGGATCTCCTCCATTTTTGAACGGTGCTTTGCCGAAACGTAGCGCTGTCGGCAGCGATCCTTCTTTTTCTTTCGTGCCATGACAGGTGAGGCATAGTTCGGCATAGATTTTCTTTCCTTCGGCGAGAGTTTTTTGATTCCAACCAGCCACGAGTTGAGCGTGATCACTCCGTTCTAGTGACTGAAACCATGACGATTTTACCGTGACACCGTTTGCAGGTTTGATCACGGGAAAGGCAGATTTTTCTGCAATTTCATAGAGAAATTCCGGAGTATTGATTTCTTGATCTCGTGCTGCGAGCAATGTTGCCATTTCTTGTTCAGGCAATGCTCGTTTCCAAATGCGCAGCTGACTCACTTCGCCGCGCTTTAGATCACCAGCAAAATCAGGCTCTGTGTGCGCGATTTTTACGACATGTCCTTTGACGTCTGCTTTCGAAAAATTCTTTTTTTCTCCCAGCAATTTACCATCCAACCATAGTTTAGCTACTCCACCTTGCACAGCCAACACGCAGCGATGCTGTTTTCCATCGCTGACGATCACATCAGTCGAAAATTCGCCAAGCCATGCAATGTCATACACCAATCGTCCGTCGCGAATGTAGAGCGACTTGCCATCGACTGACCATTTCCCATCGGGACTGCATTTCGAAAATAATGTTCCGTCACCTAGACTGGTGAAGCAAGCGAGTGCAGTAAAATCTCCTCCAAAGTCAACTGCCGCGTCAGGAAATCGGAGCGATAGTTGTTCCGAAAAGCTCGCAATTTTTTCCGGCCCACGGGTAAGTTTGCCATCAGTCCATACTCTGAGGAGCGGCGTACTATCGTTAGGTATCTCCACAGCAAGATCATACGCCGCAGCTCCCGTGAGTGGAATGGATAAATCTTTCGATAACAAAACCGATCCACCTTGTGGGGAAGAAAATTCCACATGAAGACGATAATTTTGCGGATGTCCTTTCGACATAACAGGTATCGCATCGCGGGGAATCTTGGGGTCGATCTTTGCGATCGACTCTGCGGCGGAGTTGCCAATGGCTAAAAGACCAAACAGCGGAAGGAAATGGCAGGCTACTTTATCAATACAGCGTTTCACGCCACAGATACGAAACGAATCCACTGATCTTTTCAAGAATATATGCTGTCAACGAAAGTCTGCCCGTTACGCCGCTTGCGGACCATTTTTTCGTTGAAGCAATTGTTTGATTTTATCGACCATTTCGTTGGCTTCTTCTGGTAGAACATCGCTTGCTGCGGTGACGACAATCTTTCTTTCTGATAAATCAGTATCTCGGAGCTCGGAGACATTGGTGAGGATTTTGGCCCGAATCCGAGCTTCCGCAGCACTATGGGCTAACATTTTAGCCGATTGAGAGCATCCGTGTATCAGTAATAAATCAGCATCATGGGTGAGATCAGCCACTTGGCGATAACGTTTGCCCTCGCATTCGTCTGTGGTGTCTAAGAAGGTAAAACGTGAATCTCTCCGACGATTGCGCATTACTTCTAACAAATGCTTGGCGAGACTGTGATGGAATGTTGTTTCACAGATCACTCCATAGTTGGGTGCAAAAGGAATCCGTACCGCTTCTTCAGCCGTCTCCACAACAATTGCTCGATGGTGGTCGGTGATTTGCGCGATAACCTCAGGATCATCTTTGCTGCCGATGATGATCAATTCGGCTCCTTCTAGTTTTAATAAACTTAACGATGTCTGCGCCCGGCGCACTTCTGGTGTTGAAAAATCTACCATCTTACGACCTTCGGCTTTCCATCTTTTCCGTAATGCATGCGGGGCTCCATGTGGCGGAATCACGATCAATGAATGTGAATGCAAATCCTGTGGGTCATCGCTTACGCCAGCATTTAATAGATGTTGCATCACTCTTTGGTTTTTTGAAAATGGTTGCCAGGTCCATACTTGATGTGTGTTGGCTAGCTCGATGGTTTTTTGTAGGGACTGTCTTTCTCGTTCGGTCATGCACCATGGCATGAGAATCTGTAGTGACTGCGCTGGGTCATGACTGTGCGATTGGGAATTGGTTTTCATGCTTTGTATGGCAAAGTTAAAATTTAAAAAAGACGCGAAGTAGCTCGCGTGAATTTAACTTTGCATCACAAAGTGATCTTGGCAAGGAAAATTATCGACCAATATCGAGAATTTTTTCCAAGATGGAAAGATAGCCATCGAACGCTTTTTTTCCAGTCTTCGAAAGCCAATAAGTAGTCTGAGGACGGCCATCGCCCGTATGTTTTTCGGTTTTCAAATATCCTGCAGTATCCAGAGTGCGCAGGTGAGTGATGAGATTGCCGTCACTCATATCAAGTTGTTGTTTTAAGTCCTGAAAAGCCCACGGCTCAGCGCGAGAAACGAGCAGCGTCATGATTGATAAGCGGCCTTTCTCGTGGATGATTTTATCGAGCTTGGAAAAATCAATCATTCGCTGACTCACGCTGTTTGGTCGTGACAATAAGGGCCCCATAAATCATGTGGAATCCACCAAACGAGATTGCCATTAGTCGCGAGCCATTGAGTTTCATCATAAAATGTTCCACATGATCCATAGTAAATAAACTGCTGAGGCAAAACACACCAAAGATTACAAATGCCCAGCCTAACCAAACCATTGACTTTGGCACAAATTCACGAATCGCCAGCAATGCAATCCCGTAGTGGGTGATCCAAAAGCAGGCGGCAATTTCTCTATTGATATTGTGAGCAAATGAAGTTTTTGCAACGAGTAGCCCGGTAATACCACCTGCTAAAAGAGACGGCAGTGCGCAGCGAATCACCAGTTTCAAACCCTGATTCCAGATTCTGCCGTTTTCTTTAGCGCGGGCAATCCGCCATAGCTGAAATAGATGAAATCCTAACACAATCGCTAGACCTATCAGCCATATTTGTGCCCATGCAAGACCAAATTTTTTCTCTGAGGCCCAAGCTGCCAAGCACGCAAGCGCCCCACCCACGAGTGCTGTTTCACCCGTTAGTGCGCGAAATATCGTGGCTTTCTCCATTAAATTGCGAATGATTCGCAATTGTTCTGCTGCTTCTCGAGCGGTGTCCATGCACTTACTTTGCAAAACAAAGAGACTTCTGGCAAGTCTATTTTTGCTCGACTAGGGAGTCGTGAAATCAGCCTTTTCATGCAATGTGTTCAGAATTTCTTGATACACTTGAGGTTCCATTCCTCGATCAGGTGATGATTTCATGCAGGAAGAAAACCATTTTTGTAAGGTGTTGCGACGCGCACGATCAAACTTACTGGTAAAAGAATGAGTGACGGAATCGATTTTTAAAATCTCACGGTCACGTCGTCCGTGAGCCCTAGCAAGAATGTGTTGATGGATGAGCAAAATGGAATCGAGCAGAATCCACGGGAAATTAGGGTTCGATGGCGGTCCGATCGAGAGTTCTTTGGCCTCGCTCTTTTTGAGTTTCATGCCATCCAAGCTGACGACCAAATTGGGCAGTGAACCACCTTTTAAAAATGCAGCAATGGCCCCAGTGCTGGCTGCGATTGCGGTAGGAATGCCGTGGGTTAATCCACCGGTGCCGATGTCGATGCTGCCGCCTGCAAGTGCTCCCGTGATGGCTCCTGCCACAGTCAGTTGAGCGCGAGAAAGCCCCCATTTTTTCCATGTTTCATTGCTTTCAAAATCAAGTCCTTGGTGATGATTTTCTCGCAAATCAGCTTTTAATAAGTGATGTCGATAAAGTTTTAGCAATTTTTCGGATGCGGTTTTTTCGAGTTCAGCGAGTTTACGATAATACTCTTTCGATAGTGCAGCGATGTGTTTTTCTTTGCGCTGCGGAATTTCTAAATCCTGCGCATCGATTGTTTTTTCGCTGCGCAGTAGCAGTGAGGATTCGAGAAAATCAACGATGATTTCAGCGCTCTCTTCTTCACGATTTTCCCATTCTCGATAGATCAAGTCCACCGTAGTTTCGATAGCGGCACGATGTCTTTCTTCAATTTCCAATAAAGATTTCAGCAGTCGTAATCGTTCGTCAAAACGAGCATGATGAGCATTGAATGTCCGCACTAAATTAAACGTAGCTCCTAGACGATTGCGCCATTCTTCTTGGTCGGGACTATTTTGTTCTTTTTGATTGAGCAATGCCAGACGCGGTCTTCCTGTCCATCGCAGTATTTCCATCTCGGCAAGAAATGCATCGCGCAGAGGTTTGGACGGATCAACAATGTAGAGGATGCCCGCGCCTTCGATGAGTGGTTGCAGCAATCTGCATTCATCGGGGAATTCTGCATTACATTCCTGAGAGAATTTTGTGATGTCTTGCAGTGTAGGTGTCTTTTCTCCCGCGATGTATTGAATTCGTTTCATCGCATCCACAGCGCGAGAAAATCCAGGTGTGTCGAGAAAACGCACTCGTTCTTGCCCATCAAGAATCAACGGTAATACTTGCACTTCAGTCGTCTCGCCCGGTGTCGGACTTACGCGAATTTGTGCATCATCATCGATCTCTAACAATGTTGATAAAACGGCGGATTTCCCCATATTCACACGTCCTACAACGGCGAAGGCGGGAATGTTTTCTGCGATCCAACGACTCATGGGGTAGGGGGGTAAAAGCATAGCTCTAGATGAGGGTCATTCACACCATCTGCAAACTGCTGCCACTGTTGTTGTTCTTCGTGTTGCGGTTTCGATACATCGCATAGACATAGAATCACGATTCGTTTATTCGCACTGTAACTTCGGATTTTTTTCAAAAGTGCCTGCATTTCTGGAATTGATAATGACCATGATTCGACGAGTAACACAAATCCAGCCGGAGCATTGCGCAAGGCAACTTGTGCTGCCGTCGATTGGCTAGCATCCATGACACCTGTGCGCTCCCATGCCACAGGATTCATCCGTAAATGTTGCAGCAAAAATGGTCGCAGCAATTCTTGGTTCGGGTTAATGCCCCCTACGTCGATCACCAATGCACCATCTAGAGGTCCTTGTGTGGGTTCTGATCGACGCACCCCGTCGAGCGCGCGCCATAGTTTGCGATGATGTGGTGCTTGGAAGGATAATTGCTTTAGTTTTCTCCGTTCATTGATCGAGCAGACGATGCTAAAAAAGATGCGTGGGATGATTCCCCAAATGATGAGGCACATGACTAAATAAGGCCACCATGTTGTCTGATTAGGTAGCTGAGATGTTTCATTTGGTATCCAGCGCGAACCATGCACATCTGGCACGGCATGAGGGAGCCAACTAGCCCATGGAAATGAAGAAAATTTCACAAAAATCGTTAGGATTTTTTCTGTCATATTTTCGGTGGTGGACTCCCAGTAGAAACCTATGTGACGAAAGGAAATTAGCCATGCTAAGGCACACGCAGCACCAAGGTGAAAGCATATTGCTATGGACTGTAGGTAACGCGATAAGCGCCATGCCAGAACCGTGGACACTTCACTGGGGCTTACGCATACGGAATCGGCTATCCATCGTTTCGTGATAGCAACCAGTAAGCTGCCCATGATACTATATGATGTCAGATGACGTCTCACCAACATCAGAAAAAGTCCACAGCAAAAAATCACCCATGGCAGGAAAAGTGTTAGTGCCAGAAAAAGCATCACGTCAAGCCTTGCATGATCTTTATGATAGCATCCCCACGCACTTCCAGCGGCGGAGAAAAAGACGATCATGCAGCAAAAAAATGTCGCGGCAACTAAAGCAGAGATAGTCGCATTTCCTCGATGTGGCGATGCTTGTGTTTCTGTCCACCATAACAATCCTTGGCGTTTTCTCTCCACCTCATCGCCGTTGAGATTGCGAATATTTTCACAGAGATCAGGTAACGGTGATGACTCACGTTCTTTACTACTGGCTGACTCGAAATCGATCAGTTTTTGCAACGTCCAGCGAGAATATTTCATGCAAGTAATTTTCTGGCTAAGGTGCATACTGCTTGCGGATATATCAGGTGTTCTTGTTCTTGAATCCGCGCGTGCAATGATGTGTAGGAATCATTTTCTAACACGGGCACTTTCGCTTGAAGGATGGGCGTACCTGTATCCATGCCGGAATCAACAAAATGCACCGTGCATCCAGTCTCTGGTGCTTTTTCATCGAGTGCTTGTTTCCAAGCTTCTAGGCCGGGGAACGCCGGCAGCAATGAGGGATGAACGTTGATGATTTTGTTAGGAAATGCATCTAACAAAGGAGCTTTGATCAAGCGCATGAACCCTGCTAGGCAAACCAGATCTACTCCAGCTTCACGTAATGCCTGCGCCACTTCATGCTGTGCCTCAATTGGGAACTTGGTGCTGAATCCGCGACAGTCAATGACTGCGTGTTTGATGCCTGATTCACGCGCGCGGTGCAACAGTGCTGCGCTAGAATTGTCACTCATGACTAATGCGATTTCCGCTTCCAAGGTGCCGGCAACGATAGCATCGTGCAGAGCTTGGAAATTAGATCCCGAGCCTGAACCGAGGATGCCGAGACGTATGGCGCGCATGAAGCAAAGTTAGAGTAACGAGACGAGCGAATCAACTGATTTTGTGTCACAGTGTGAGTCCGTGGCGATTCCAGAGATTATTTAATTCACCATGGCTGCCGCTAAACACATTGCGCTCCACGGGACGATCAAGATTGCCAAAATAGGGGCTAAATCCGCGATAAACTTTTGGCGAGGAACGTCCACCTTCCCAGTTGACGCCACCGTATTGCCAGAATGACCAATTGTTCCAGACATCATACTGTTTCGCTAAGCCTGTTGCCGTCACGGGTGCTGGGAAGCACTTACACGCACCACCATCGTGTGAATACAGCGCAGCCCAATACGGACAGCGACGCAGGCGGTTTTTGGTGGCTTCGTCCGCGCCATTGAGTAACACGCGCATGCGCTCGCTGTTTTCCAAATACACCACGCAATCGACTCCGCAGCGTTCTTTTACCTGATCCAAAAAGCGCGTCATGTGGGACAATGACGAGTTCGTATCAAAGTCAGCGCACATCATCACTTTTTCATTTTTCCATGATCGACTGCGACCAATGCTCGTCATGCGGTTCACGAATTGATCGGCTTGCGCTACCGCATCAACGCTTGCGATGGTTCGATAATAAGCACCCACCAGCATGTCATTTTGATCTGCGGAAGCGAGAAACGTAGCGCATTTTTCATCGAGCACGCCACCTTTACCGCAACGAGCAATCAGGCCCATCGCGCCATTATCTCGCAGGGCACTGACATCATTGGGTGAGTATGATCGCCCCGCGCGTTGTTTTTCTTTCGGGTCATAGGCTGAAACATTGACGACTTGCACACCGCGGGATGATCCAGCGGAACCCACTCCGCAATGAGTAAGAAGTGAGGTGAATAAAATTAATGTTAGAGCGAATATAATCCTTCGTTTCATGCAGAATATTAGATCATATGATGCATTCTCAAGCAAGCAGGATGATGAAGATTGCAAAATAAAATGATGCATCTTGACGATAAGCGCTGTGCAGTGCATAAATGCGCCATGCGAAATATTCTCTCTATTTTGATGGTTCTCAGCTCGGTGGCTAGCTTGCCTGCGCAGACGACTGCTCCTTTAGAGGTAGTGAACTCTTCGATCACGGCGGTGAATGACCTTGGCAAAGAAGTAGTATTAGGCAAATACAAAACTGCCTTGGATCGTATGTATCCACCTTGGAAAAGTCGCCTAGCAAGAAGGCTCGGCGGGGAAGAAAAAATGACGCAGCAGTTCGAGCAGTTGAAAGCGGAAATGCTCAAGCAGGGCACTAGTATGGTTTCCTTTAAATCGTATGGTTTTCCTAAAGTTTTTGAATGCTATCCCGGAAAAAAAGTAGAAATCGTTGATGGCAAGGAAGTGGAAGTGTTGATCTCTACCAAGTGGCTGATATTAATTCCCACGGAAACTCGCTATCGGATTATGAATGGTAATGAGTTTATGGTGATCGAAAGCAAAGGCTTTCAGGTGGCAATTTCAGATAAAGATAAAATTGAATGGTCATTCATCGATGGCGCAGGTTTGGTAGTACAAGACCTTCGCAGTCTTTTCATCTCGCTGCCGCAGGATATGGTATTGCCAGAAACTGTGCGTCGTGAAGTACCAAAGAGCGAACAATAAGATCCCGTAGCATGTCAAAAAAATTAAGCAAAGCCGAAAAGCAGGCTAAGTATATTCGTAAGTTCAAAAAAATGTGGGAGCGTAGTCAAAGCGAACTGTGTGAAGTAAGAAATTCTTCCATTCATGGTCGCGGGGTTTACGCGACTCGGTTGATCAAAAAAGATGAAAAAATCATCGAATACGTGGGTGAACTTATCGACAAAGAAGAAAGTGAACGTCGTGCTAATGTTCAAGCGGAGAAAGCGGCCAAACATGGCGATGCGGCGGTTTACATTTTCACTATTGATGAAGAGTATGATCTCGATGGCAACTTGCCCTGGAACACAGCCCGTTTGATCAATCATTCCTGCGATCCTAATTGCCAAGCGTGGATCGATGGCAACCGGATTTTTATCCACGCGCTGAAACAGATCAAAATAGAGGAAGAGTTATCTTTCGACTATGGTTTCGATGTCGATACATGGGAGGATCATCCCTGCCGATGCGGCAAGCAAGCCTGTGTCGGCCACATCGTTAGCCGCGATCAGTGGAGTGAATTGCACAAACGCAAACAGGCAAAAAAAGCGCCCGCCGCGAAAAAATCTCACCAATCAGCGAGTCGCAAACCTACGACGAAATAGGTGCTGCTATCTGCATCGTCCTCGTAGATTTTTTTACCGCTACTTGAGCTGATTTCGCTTAGGTTGTTAAGCGTTAGGCCACCACCGGCATAGACCCAAAGATTTTCTCCGATACGATGCTCCACGCTAACTCCTAGATTATAGCTGTTGAGATTCAGATCGTTAGATTTGCCAGATCCACCAGCATTCACATTCCATTGTCCACCGCCAGGTTGACCTGTGAAGCGCACATTCCAGTCTTCAGATAGCATGTAACGCGCTTCCAAAACTGGACCGATTAAGGAAACTTTCCACTGTTCCGTTGGATTCCAGATGAAACCGACAAATGGGATGATTGATGGCTCGCCCGTAAAACGTAAATAGGCGAGACCAAAATTTAAGGAAAATTTATCGGAAAATTGATAGGAGGCACCGCCAAATGCATCAAGGTAGAAATCATCGCTTGTGACAACATCAAAGTCAGTCGCAATCCCTGGTCTTAGTTGTAGATTGTATGACCATGGATTACCTTCTTCACGTCGCAGCAAGTTCAATTGCAGTTCGATTTCGTGAAGGTCAGTGATGTCGTCGTATTTGACATCTTGAAATTCAGCGTCGGTGAGCGTATAGCGAAAGCCGGGAATGAACACAATCGAGTTTCCTAACGATGTTGGTTTGTTAGAGGTAATTTGAAGCAAATAACGATCGTATGACATGCTGCCGCCGTCATCAAAATCAGCTTCGTTCATATGTGAATATTGAAAACGACCCACGGTAGAGTCGATATCATTGGCATAAACAAAAAAAGGAATGAATGCGAGGAGAGATGCGAATTTCATAAGTAGTGTGAGTTTGGTTTACTGAGTGATTATGAACTAATTTAGTGAAAAGACAAGGATGATTTCGTCCCGGACAAAGTTTGAGTATCTGCTTTTTAGAAAAAAGGCTTGGTCATCTTGGTGATGATGTTTACCTTTCAAGCACCACTTTTTTCAGCCATGCCGACCATTCGTATTCTTCCTGACATTCTCGCCAGCCAAGTAGCTGCGGGAGAGGTCGTGGAGCGGCCATCGAGCGTTGTGAAAGAATTGGTGGAGAATTCGATTGATGCTCAAGCGCGCGAAATTCTCGTGGAAATCGAGCGTGGTGGCACAGCATTGATTCGGGTCACTGACGATGGCAGCGGCATGGAGCGAGAGGATGCCTTGCTCTCGTTAGAGCGTCATGCCACCAGCAAACTGCGTTTATCGAGCGATCTGAATGCAATTGCAACGCTAGGCTTCCGCGGAGAAGCTGTGCCTAGCATTGCTAGTGTTTCTCGCTTTCGTTTGATCACGCGAGAGCGTGCTGAAATCGCGGGTACGGAGATCATCGTAGATGGTGGAAAAGTCAAGGACGTGCGTGATGCGGGTGCCGCTCCGGGGACATCGATCGAGGTGCGGCAGTTATTTTTCAATATTCCTGCGCGCAGGAAATTTCTCAAGGCGGAGACCACTGAGGCATCACATGTGGAGCATGAAGTTCGACTGCATGCATTGGCGGCAGAGACCGTGCGTTTCCGCTATCGGCGCGATGGAACGGATATTTTTGATCTGCCAGCAGTGGCAGGGAAGGGAGATCGATTGCGACATTTGTTAGGTGTGGATACAGCTAGTGAATTGATCGAAGTTCCTTCCTATCTCGGCAATGGTTTTTCCGTAGAGGGATTTTTGTTGCCTGCTGTGCATGCGCGTAAAGGCAGGCGCCATCAATGTGTTTTTTTGAATGGTCGACCGATTGAAGATGCGGCGATAGCTCGTGGATTGATTGAGGGATTTAAAGGTGGCCTCATGGAGGGAATGCATCCCGCCGCATGGTTATGGTTAGAGATGGAGCCGCATTTGGTAGATGTGAATGTACATCCTGCAAAGCGTGAAGTACGTTTTCATCGTCCTCTCGATGTGCGTGATGGCGTCGCCCAGGCGGTGATGCAAGCATGGCAGCCACTGATCAAGAATACCAAGCCTGCTCTCAGCGTGCCGTCAGACTTACCGCCAGCTGCGGATGTTCCTGGACGGGTGAAAAGTTTTGTCTCGCAAGCACCAGTTCCTTCCGTAACCCATGCTATTCCCATCGCTGCGCCGTCGCGCGCATGGATGACTAACGCCACACAGCAACAGTTACCGATCCAAGAAGCGCCAGCGCCCACCGTTGCTAGCGCCCTGCCAAAGCGCGGTGCGGCTGCGTTTCGTTTCATCGGCATTGTGTCGTCGCGTTTTATTGTATTAGAGAGTGCGGATGGCCTAGTGTTATTTGATCCACGCGCTGCAAGAGAGCGTATCGTCTATGAGCAGATGATGCTGGCAGAAAAAAAAGGTGTCGATGCACAAGGTCTGCTCGTACCCCTGTTGTTAGAGATGGATCCACGGGAAAAAGATTTGGTCATGCGCTACCGTGATCGTTTCATGGCCGCTGGGCTTGACCTCGGAGAGTTTGGTGGTGGCACGATGCAGCTCCGTAGTTTTCCTGCCTGCTTGAAAATTGCCGATCCTAGGGAGTTTTTGCATGAAGTCATCGATGACTTACTTGCGGGTGGCTCAGGCGGCGCGCAGATGGCATTTGATCGTCTTGCCAAGGCTCTCGCAAAACGTGCAGGGCGAGAGCAGTCAGCCAATGAAGACAACGCAATGATTCTGTTAGATGAATTGTTTACTTGTGATTTGCCATATTGCGCAGCGGACGGACGGCCCACGCTAACGGAATTTTCCTTACGTGAACTGGAGCGTAGATTCGGTTGCAAAATCTGAACGTCATGATAGCATTCATGAATGCACGAAATATACGGTGGTTCAGACTCGAGTATTTGTGGTCACTATCAATCGATCCTGAAAGCTAACGGCATCCCATCTTACATTCGCAATGAGAATGCTGCTTTACTAACCGAATTGCAGGGGCCTGCCTTTTATCCGGTGTTGTGCGTTGATTCGATCGAAGACTATGAGTCCGCCATGGCCTTGCTGAAACCAATCTACGAAGCTGCGAAAACACCTGTTAACGATGCTGAGTGGACCTGTACTTGCGGTGCTACGGTGCCGGGAAATTTCGATAACTGCTGGCAATGTGGAGCAGAAAAGGATATTTGAGATGCGCTTCTATGAAGTTGACAGAATCATTTTCTGCGGCATTCTTTCCCTCGCCCTAGGGCATCTTATGAAAAATACACTCATCTCATGTCTCAGTCTTGGACTGCTTATGGCCCATATGGAGCCACTGCGGGCCGAGGAAGAAAAGAAGCAAGCATTTACTATGACTACCGACACACCCGCTGACGTGAAAGCAGCACCTGCTGATGCAGAAAAGACAGCTTCAGGCCTCGCCTCGAAGGTACTTAAAAAAGGAACAGGCGCTAAGAAGCCAGCCGCTGCCGATACGGTAACTGTGCATTACTCCGGTTGGACGACCGATGGAGCAATGTTCGATAGTTCCGTAAAACGTGGTGAACCAACTAGCTTCCCGCTCAATCGCGTGATCAAAGGGTGGACTGAAGGTCTGCAATTGATGACCGAAGGAGAAATCCGTCGTTTCTGGATTCCTGGCAATCTAGCCTATGGTGAAGAATCCGTAGGAGGTCGCCCCGCTGGCACGCTAGTTTTCGATGTGGAATTGATCTCCTTCAAAGAGGCACCCAAGCCACCCGATGTCCCAGCTGATGTCAAAGCTGCACCGGAAGATGCAATCAAAACCGCTTCTGGTCTCGCATCGAAAGTGCTGACTAAGGGCAAGGGAGAAGTTCATCCTACTGCGACCAGCACGGTGAAAGTTCACTACTCTGGTTGGACTACTGATGGAAAATTGTTTGATAGCTCGGTTGTCCGCGGTGAGTCGATCTCCTTTCCTCTCAATCAGGTAATTGCTGGTTGGACAGAAGGCGTGCAATTGATGGTTGTCGGTGAAAAACGCCGCTTCTGGATTCCTGGGAAACTGGCTTATGGAGACGTTCCACAAGGCGGCGCTCCTGCCGGAACTTTGGTGTTTGATGTGGAACTACTCGGCATTGAGAAATAAGTTTTCTAACATTATTATCTAACAAAAAAGCGAACGGGTATCTCTCGTTCGCTTTTTTTATGTGTGAAATTCAGTGAAAAATCTCAATACCGCAAAATCGAATGAATCGGATAGTTGCCTAATTTCTCGCGTCCGTTAAGTTCAGTCAATTCGATGAAAAACGCAGCGCCGATCAAATGTGCTCCGAGCGATGTGATCAATTCTGCTGCTGCTGCCGCAGTACCGCCAGTGGCTAACAAATCATCGACCAATAATATATTTTCACCTGGATGAACGGCGTCTTCATGCAGTTCTACCACGTTTTCCCCATATTCTAACGAATAAGCGAGGCCGCGTGTTTTCCATGGCAGTTTCCCTTGTTTTCGGACTGGTACAAAGCCTACACCCATGCGATCCGCTACCGCTGCAGCAAAAATAAATCCGCGCGCATCGATGCCTACTACTTTATCCACTCGTTGACCATCAGCCGTGGCACAGAGTCGGGTGATGCTTTCACGAAAGAGTTCACCATTTGCCAACAAAGGCGTGATGTCCTTGAATAAAATTCCTGGCTTCGGAAAGTCAGGAATATCTCTAACAGCAGCATTAAGTCGATCAATCATAAGCACGCGGACAACCCTAATCAAAAATGACAGATGCGCAACAATGAACCAATGAATTGTTTAGTAAAGCGGCCCATAGGTGGCGCAGGCGCGGAAGTCAGCGGACTCGGTGTTTGCAGTGCCAAAGGCGGCCCAGGCGCTGGGGCGGAAGAGGTTTTCTTCATTCACATTGTGCATGTAAACGGGGATGCGCAGCATGGCAGCCAAGGAAATGAGATCGGCACCGATGTGACCAAAGCAAATGGCTCCATGGTTGGCTCCCCAGTTGTTCATCACAGTGTAGGTATCACGGAATGCGCCTTGTCCTGTGAGGCGCGGCGCAAACCACGTGGTTGGCCAAGTGGGGTTGGTGCGCTCATCGAGAATGTCATGCACCTCTTGCGGCAGATCCACGGACCAGCCTTCGGCGATTTGCAACGCTGGACCAAGGCCGGCGACGAGATTGAGTCGGCACATGGTGACGGGCATATTGCCCTTCGTGGCATAGCGTGTTGACCAACCACCGCCAGGAAAATACTCGGTGATCGATGGATGCCAAGTGGTTGCTTTGAGGCAGGATTCAACTTCGGCATCAGTGATTTTCCAGAACGGCTTCATGGTCGGATTGCCCTGCGCATCTGTCTGTTGCCCTGTTCCGTCAAGTGTGGCAGGGCCGGAATTGATTAAGTGTAATAGACCGTTGGCGGCAGCGCCGCTCAGTTCGTGACCAGTGACGCGTTTCACGGCATCGGCTGACCAATAGGTGCGCACATCGGCGAAAATTTGCGCGGTGTTGGTGAGCAAATGACCAAATAGCATCGACACACCATTGAGGCAGTCGTTTTCGGTCGCAACCATGAACGGTGCACGTTTGCCATTCCAATCGAACGAAGTGGTGAGAATCGCTTCCAGAAAATCACCATTAGGCTGGTAATCGGTCCATTGGCGTTGTCCCTGAAAGCCTGAAACGAGGGCGTTGTGTCCTTGCGCTTCCTCGGCGTAACCCATTTCTGCGAGTCGAGGATTGCCGATCATTAGATCGCGGGCGATGAGCGCCATTTTGACAGATTTTTCCCATTCGTGATCCAACTGTGTGCGGCTGCGTGTGGTCTCTGGTGAATTATAATCTTTTCCTTCTTGGCAGTGATTGCGTACCCAGGCGAGGGCTTTGGTGTATTCATCGGCATCGTAAATGCCATGATCGATGCGGCGCAAAAATTCCGTCATGTCGATGGTTTCCACCCTCATGCCGAGAAATTTTTCAAAAAATGCCTGATCGACGATTGAGCCAGCAATGCCCATCGATACACCACCCATGGCCAGATACGATTGGCCGCGCATGCTTGCCACGGCGAGACCGGCACGACAGAAGCGGAGGATTTTTTCGGTCACGTCAGCGGGGATCGAGGTATCGCTGGAGTCACGAACATCACGACCGTAAATGCCAAATGCTGGAATTCCTTTTTGTGTATGGCCAGCGAGGACAGCGGCGAGATAAACAGCTCCGGGGCGTTCGGTTCCGTTAAATCCCCAAATGGCTTTAGGGATTTGGGCGTCCATATCCATCGTCTCCGAACCATAACACCAGCAGGGGGTAACGGTGAGCGATACGCCCACGCCCTCTTTGCGAAATTTTTCCGCACACGCTGCGGCCTCGGCCACGCCGCCAATGCAACTATCGGCGATCACGCATTCCACAGGAGATCCATCGCGATGTCGTAATGATGAAGAAATCAGAGCTGCCGCCGATTTCGCCATGTCCATGGTTTGTGTTTCTAATGATTCACGAACACCGCCGAGACGACCATCAATGGTGGGACGAATGCCAATTTTAGGGTATGACTTCATAAGGGTAAATAACAACGTGATATGTTCGCAGACATATTCGAAAAAAAGCGGGGCATCATCTGCGATTACTTTTTCTTGCTGATCATTGCTTTCGAGCGAACGGTTTTCATCCATCGCTCGTAACGCTCAGCGGTTTTTTGGCGTGATACACGCTGTTCGATTTGTTCGCGCACTTGAGAAAGTGGAGGAACAGGGCCGTATGATTTACTGATGACTTTGACAATGGTTAGTCCCTTGCTATCCATCAATGGACCAATGATCGTACCCTCTGGGGGATCCATGATCAATGCGGCGAATTCTGGGGCTAAATCGGTACGTGGCACATCCACTTGCTTGCCGCCTTGAGCTGCGAAGGCATCACGCGAATGTTTCTTGGCGAGTTCCTCGAAATTGCCGCCAGCTTTGAGTTGTTTTACGATGTCCTCTGCTAGGGAAAGCTGAGCATCAGGTGTGGCACCGGCGTTCTGATCGTCAACGGCAGGAATGTAGATTTTTAGGAAAGTCATTTTATCGCCATTGGTATCGCGAATGCTGAGTTTCACCGTGTCATACTCCTTTTGAATTTCAAATGGCAGAGGGGGCGCGGCATCACTGAACTTGGAGGCACGCATCGCTTGCACGATGAGTTTTCGCTCGGTCATTTGTCGGTAGCCTTCTTGCGTGAGTCGCGCTTTTTGCAGTTCTTCGCGGTAACGCGCTTCGTTGCCGTTAAACTGTTCACGCTTTTGACGTTCGATTTCTTCATCGATGGCTTGTGAACGAAGTTTGCCACCTTGCGTTTTGAATTCGTGCAAAATGAGTTCGCGGTCGATCAATTCATCGACGATTTTATCATGAGATTCTTTTAGTTTTTTCTCAAATTCTGGCCCGCGTCGAGGAAACTGTGCCATCAACTGACCGATGATCGGCGAGAGCAAAAATGAGACTTCTTTTTTGGTCACCACTGTTCCATTGACGGTTGCGGCGATGCCATCGACTTCTTGAGGTCCGCGATTAATAGGAGCGGCCATGGGCTGTGCATGAAGTGAGGAAAGAGAGAGAAATAGAATATAAAAGACTGCTTGTTTCATAAGTAAATAGGAGCGGTGTGGAATCAGCAGGGTGAAAATTATTGGTCAACGCGTTTCGCGGCGAGTGTGATGAGTTCTTTGGATTTGGCAAGTACCTCGGCAACTTTTTCTTTGGTGACGGGATTTTTTTCCTCGACTACCATTTCATTGCGCAGTCCTGAGAGAATTTCGCGCATTTCCACATAATTAGGACGCTCTGAAATGCGTGGATGCAGTGTGCCAATGGTTTCGGTGTAATAGTCTGCGATGTCCTCGCGCATGAGTTCTTTACCGCGAGCTTGTGAATATTGCTTATTTACAGCAGTGGCGGCCACGTTTAGTGCACGCAGCCAACCACCTAACGAAATCAAATGAGCCAAGTCGGTATCACGGAGAGCGACTAGTTCTTTTTCCACATCTTTCTGGGTGGCGGTTAGTTCTTTTTTGAGTTGGTCCACCTGATTGTTCTTAGCGCTTTCTAACAACGAGGCTACATGACTAGAAACACGATCACCGGCACCTAGCGCTTTTCCATAACGTGAGAGCTCTTTGGCAATCGGTTCTACTTTTGCCATGTCACCCGCTTGCACCACAAGGAATCCATCGGCGATGAGAAAGCCGATTTCGATGGCGAGATCGGCGCGATCTAAGGGCATGCGTTCTGACATTTTCCTTTCTACATCAGCCATCGGCAGTGGGGCTAGTGCCTGGAGTGAATCGAAGACTTTGGCAATCGATGGTGCAGTGAAATCGTTGATCGCCAACTCCTCGCGAGCGTGTTCGTCATCGAGCAAATCTTCAGGTGCGACAGGAGGCTCATCTGCGGGAGTTTCTATTTCGGCAGCAGTGGGCTTCGCTTCTTTGCTTTCTTCACTAGATGAGTTAGAAAGTGATAACAAAAGACATAATAAGCTCAGGGGAATAACTTTCATGGCGTTAGCATGGAGTAAATAAGCGGTCTGGTAAAGCAGAAAGATTCGCGATGATTTCCGCCGTAAAAATTGTTAGGGCTTGGGACTTGGTGAGGCAGAAAGAAGCTTGATTTGTTCTTCAAGAACAGGGTCTTCTGGTGGTCCGTGAAAGAGGATTTTTCCTTCAGGTGTGAGCAACACCAAAGTCGGCATATTCGTGATGCGTAGTTGTGCGCCTAAACTATTTTTTGAACGATCCACCAATTGCGTTCCAGGCATGGGGGTTTCTTGTCCTTTGAGGAATTCTTTTGCCTCGGCGACAATTTCTGATTTGCCATCGACAAGGATGCTGGAGAGTGAGATTTTTTGTTGTGGCAATGTTTTCGCGAGACCACTGACATCGGTCATGGTGGTTTCGCAGTCAGGACTCCAAGGTGACCAAAATAATAATAGTAGGGCATGATTTTTACCCAGCAACGATTGTAAGGTGTGTCCTTGGTTCGTGTGCAAATCATTGAGGCTAGTATCGAGAGCGATGACAGTTTTTTTCACATGTTCACGCAGCCTTGTTTTTTCGATGTAGGGAGTGAAGGCGCTGGCCTGTGAAGGGCTCAGCCACAGAGCCTCGGTGATGTGTTTTTTGAAATCGTCATTTTTATTTTCCGAGATCGCCTTGAGTGCATACGCGAATTCGATGATGGCCTGAAAATCTTCTGCTGTTGCAAAAATCTCAGAGTCATCGAGAGTGAAAGTCGGTAACTGTTTTTCAAGTTCTGGCAACAATCCGACAATCCCAGCATCGTCAGAGTGTTCCACAAAATACAAAAATCGTGCCTCAAGGATTGTTTGTTCGTGAACGCCTTGCTTTTTTGCGTTATCGATGGCGATATCCATTTCCTGTTTGGTGGCAGGAATGCTGAAAAGAGTGTCTAATACCATTTCACGCGGAGTCGCTTGCACCAGAGGAGTAGGCTGCGGGCTCTCTGGACGACTTGTTTCGAAAGGCTTTTCTGTCTCTTGAGCATAAGCAAGCGAGAGTGAACCGACGAGTAATAGAAATGATTTCATAAAGCGAACGAGTTTGAGATGCGGTGATGGGAAGCAATGAAAAAATGAGCGACACTAATAAATCAGTGCCGCCCTGTTGATATTCTAACCGCTAGGGCGGCGAAAGATTGGTGAAATTATTTTGCGGGGATAATCAGTCTTTTTCCAAGCACTACGGTATCGGTCGTCATGGCATTGGCGGCTTTGATCGAGTCCACTGGGATATTGTATTGGCGCGAAATTTTCCATAAACTATCGCCAGGGGCGACGTAGTGCGAGCGTGCTTCGACAGCAGAAGCGACATCAGCAGGTTGGGCGGGAGCTACTGCGGCAGGATCGGTATTGGGAAGGGGAGGCGTTATAGTATCCTGATAGACAGCATCTTCGTAAGTAGGATTCGGAGCCACGGGCGCAGGGGCGTCATACGCAGCAGTGGGAGGTGTATCGAAGTTTTCGGATGCATCTTTGCTGCATGAAGCAAACAGTAGAGAAGCAAAGGGTAGTAAAAGAAATGTTGGTTTGTTCATATCGTTATTTGATTAGTAGCATTAACATCTATTAAACGAGAGAGATGAGCATATTATTTCGAGAAAGTGAAACTTTCTGCAAAATATTCATTCGAAAAATAGGTCGACGCTTGTCAGTTGCCGTCAGGAATGTAAAGTCAAGCCATGCGTGAAATTGTCGAATGGAAAGTGGAAGTCATCGAAGTTCGCTACATGCCCGAATTGGAAGCACCAGCGGAAAAGCCATTTCCATTCATGTATACGATACGCATTGTGAATGATTCAGATGAGATTATCACCCTGCGTGGACGAAAATGGGTGGTGCGGGAGGACTCAGGAGAGGTAATCGTCGTGGAAGGCGAAGGTGTGGTGGGGGAAATGCCGATCTTTGCGTCGGGAGGCGAGTTCAGTTACAACAGTTATCATGTGGTTGCGCATTCCGCTACGGCTCAGGGAGCCTATTTTGGTGAGACTGATTCAGGAGAGCCCGTGTTCACGAGGATTCCAGAATTCCGATTGGCTGTGGATTGATTGATTTTTTTCTAAAAATACTTCAAGCGTTTCTTGACCGCTGACAAAAAGCCGTTTATGGAATTCTCCGTCTTATGAAAGCACCGATTACTGTTTCTGTTACTGGAGCTGCTGGCCAGATTGGCTATGCACTATTATTTCGTATCGCATCAGGAGCCGTATTTGGCCCTGATCAACCTGTGAATTTGCGTTTGATCGAGATCGAACCTGCATTGCCAGCCCTCGAAGGTGTGGTGATGGAGCTCGATGATTGCGCATTCCCGCTATTGAATGAAGTCGTTCCTACTGCCGATTTGAATGAAGGTTTTCGAGGCACGAACTGGGCCTTACTCGTAGGCTCTGTGCCGCGTAAAGCAGGAATGGAACGCGGTGACTTGCTAGGCATCAATGGTAAAATTTTCACTGGTCAAGGCAAAGCGATTGCTCGTAATGCAGCCAAAGATGTGCGTGTATTGGTCGTGGGTAATCCTTGCAATACCAATGCTCTTATCGCCATGAATAATGCCGATGGGGTGCCGAAAGATCGCTTCTTTGCCATGACCCGTCTTGATGAAAATCGTGCGAAAAGCCAGCTTGCGAAAAAGGCATCTGTGCATCAATCGAAAGTGACTAACTTGTGCATTTGGGGAAATCATTCAGCTACCCAGTATCCAGACTTTACCAATGCAAAAATCAATGGTCGCCCTGTGACTGACGTGATCTCGCATATCGAGTGGCTGAAAGGTGATTTCATCAGCACCGTGCAACAACGTGGTGCTGCGATCATCAAAGCGCGGGGAGCTTCCTCTGCTGCTTCAGCTGCCAACGCAGCACTTGATACTGTAATGAGCCTGATCACTCCAACACCTGCAGGTGATTGGCACAGTGTGGCGGTTTGTTCAGATGGATCGTATGGCATCGAAAAAGGCCTCATGGCTTCCATGCCGATCCGCACGATTGAAAATGGTAAGTGGGAAGTCGTGCAAGGCGTTCCCGTTGATGCTTTCAGCCAAGAAAAAATTGATCTTTCCATCAACGAGCTCAAAGAAGAGCGCGATGCGGTGAAAGATTTGCTGCCTAAGTAATCTAGGTTGCATGTAACATAAAAAAAGGCCGCTGATGAACTCAGCGGCCTTTTTTATAAGTCGAGTTACTGGATCAAAATTGATAACGCATTCCCATGCCGAGGCTATTAACGCCACCGCGATCGAATGTGCCAAAACCACCAGAATGGTGGGCGATGTAGATGACTAATTCTTGATTAGGATGAGAGGGACGGGCAAAAGTAAAGCTGACCGGTAAGTTGAATTTTAAATGAGAGCGCTCATCATTGCTGTGAAATCTCACATCGTTGAGATAAAGTTTTTCGGAGTAAGAAAGACCTAGTCCCGCAGCAAATGTTGTTTTTACTCTATCGTTCCAAGGGAAGTCAACCCACCTGCATTGCAATGATGCGTTGTAGTTTAAAAATGAATCACGCGAATTTTCATCAACGACCTCCAAGCACAACGGCATTTCTAGTAGCGGGTGGTAGGTGTGATCACCAATTTTTACGGGTAAGGTGCTAAGCAACCGAGTGGCAGTGAATTGATAAACTTCGCCGCCACTATCAGTGCTGTCGCGGGTAATCGTACCTGTTAGAATTTCTCCGATCGTATTTTCCGTGAGAAATGCGACGCCAAATTCATATGTCCAAAGATGTTCTGATTCCTCAATGGTGTTTACATTAGCTGAAATTCCTGCAAATACAGATGAAGCGAGAGATAAGGAGGCAATGAATAACGATACGATAAATGATCGGAGGCACTTTTTCATGAGAAATGGGTGGCAGACAAATACCAAAACAATCTCAGTTGTCGAATAAAATTAAAAGAAAATAGGAATAATCAGAATCGCCACGATATTGACAACTTTGATCATCGGATTGACCGCTGGACCAGCAGTGTCTTTGTAGGGATCTCCTACCGTATCACCGGTTACTGCGGCTTGATGCGCAAGTGAACCTTTACCTCCATGATTTCCTTCTTCGATAAATTTCTTGGCGTTATCCCACGCTCCACCGGCGGAGGTCATGGCGATCCCCACAAACAATCCGGTGACGATGGTGCCGACAAGTAATCCGCCGAGGGCTTCTTTGCCAAGGAAAGGAACGGCCGCCACGGCAACTACAAAAAGGATAGGCAGCAGCGCGGGGACAATCATTTTCTTCAATGCCGCCTTGGTGACAATGTCTACGCACTGTCCGTAATCAGGCGTATCCTGTCCAGTGAGAATGCCAGGAAATGCTTTGATTTGTCGACGTACTTCGTTGACCACAGCCCCCGCAGCGCTGCCCACGGCATCCATCGCATAAGCAGTGAAAATGTAGGGCAACAAACCACCAATAAATAATCCAATGATGATTTTTGGATTGGTGAGATCAAAGTTTAGATCGACGTTTGGTAAATGCGCTTTTAATTCCTCTACATACGAGCCAAACAGCACCATCGCGGCGAGTCCGGCTGAGGCGATGGCATATCCTTTGGTGACTGCTTTCATGGTGTTGCCCACGGCATCGAGCTCATCAGTAATTTTACGCACTTCTTCAGGCAATCCGCTCATCACAGCAATGCCACCGGCGTTATCAGTGATCGGACCAAAGGCATCTAAGGAAATAATGATGCCAGAGAGACTCAACATGCTTACCACCGCGACCGCGATGCCATAAAGTCCGGCAATCTGATAACAGCCGAGGATCGATGCCGCGATCAATAAAACCGGCAAAGTAGTCGAGTGATGGCCGACACTGATTCCTGCGATGATATTTGTCGCATGTCCTGTTTCAGATGCGTCAGCAATGCGGCGCACTGGTTTGTGATTCGTAGCGGTGTAATAATTGGTGATCCAAACAGTGGCGAACGTCAGCACGATGCCGATCACTACGCAGCCAAAGAGCGCTGAGGCAGATACCATTTTACCTGCAAATTCAACGGCTTGTGGGAAAAGCGCGTTAGTGGCTGGGTAAATCAAGGCCGCTGAAATGACCCCGCTCACCGCTACGCCACCGATCAATGCTTTAGTAGCATCGGTCTTGCAAATATTCACATACCAAATGCCTAACACCGAACCGATGATCGAAAGACCACAAATCAAAAATGGATACATTAATGCCGCTGCATTGTGATTGAGCGATGTGAGATAGCCAATGAGAACTGCTCCGATCAAACTCACGGCATAGGTTTCAAAAACATCCGCGGCCATGCCGGCACAATCACCTACGTTGTCGCCTACGTTGTCAGCAATCGTCGCTGGATTGCGTGGATCATCTTCGTGCAAATTTTGTTCGATTTTTCCAACGAGATCCGCTCCCACATCCGCTGCTTTCGTATAAATGCCGCCACCGAGTCGAGCAAATACGCTGATCAGTGAACTGCCTAACGCGAGACCGATCAATGAATCAATTGCCACCCGGTCACTTTGGTAAAAATGTTTTACCGCTAGATAAAAGATGCCCACTGACATTAAGCCGAGGCCAACGACCAGCAAACCTGTCACTGCGCCACCATTGAAAGCAACCCGTAATGCTGGCCGAGCGCCAGACGCCGCTGCTTGCGCCGTTCTCACGTTTGCACGCACTGCTACATTCATGCCAATATAGCCAGCTATGAGAGAACACACGGCACCAACCACAAAGCCCGATGCCGTTGTCCAATTGCGCAAAAATCCTACCGCGATAAACATCAACACTGCAATCCATGAGATCGCTACTACTTGCCGATGCAAATAGGCAGCCGCTCCTGCTTGAACAGCTGCTGCAATTTCTTTCATGCGGTCATTGCCTGCGCTCGCTGCTAGCACTGAGCGGATTAATCCAACGGCAATAATCAAGCTGAATGCGCCGAGTCCGATGGCGAGGGCGATGCCGTGAAGGGCGAATAGTTTGTCAATCATAGGATCAGGTGAAGTGGTTAGTGGGTCGCGCGAGAATCCACATCCACGGCAACATGGCAAGATAAATCTGCACGATTTCTTAGTTCTTTTCTCATTGACTTGTGGTAATGGTTCGTTACTACTCGGCGTATGAACCGTCGACGCGCCTTGAAGCAAACATTTGGATTTAGCGCTGCTTATTTTATCAGTAAAGGATATTTGCCAGCCGCAGAATCTACTGCGGTTGCGGATGCTGGTAAGGGAACGCTGCACTACATGATGATTGGCGATTGGGGATGGAAAGATGACCTGCGCGCGCAAACGGCTGTCGCAAATGGCATGAAACGCTATCTCGCCGATCAGCCATTCAAACATGAAGCACTTTTCATGCTGGGTGATAATTTTTACGGGGCATTCAAAGGTGGCACGAATTGCCCACGCTGGAAAACCCAATTTGAGGACATGTATCCAAAGGAAGTTTTCCCAGGCCCATGTCATGTTTTGTTAGGGAATCATGATTACGATGACGAACCCATTGATAAACTAGCTGCGGAACTCGCCTACGCCAAAGATCACCCTGGCACCCGCTGGAGTTTGCCCGCGAAATGGTATCGTCTTGATTTGGGACCTAAGGAAAAGCCTTTGATCACAGTGCTCGCGCTCGATAGCAATTATCATAACAGCAAAGTGTCACTCACCAAGGAAGAGCGCAAGGCGCAGATGATCTGGTTCAAAGCAGAGCTTGAAAAGCCTCGCACTGCTCCGTGGTTAGTGGTGATCGGACATCATCCGCTCTACTCGAATGGTGTGCATGGCGATGATAAAACTCTGATCTCAGAGTGGGATGAATTATTCAAAAAACACAAAGTTCATTTCTATTTCTGCGGACACGATCATGACTTGCAACATCTGGAGTTTGAAAAGCACCCGACGAGTTTTGTAGTCTCTGGTGGTGGTGGGGCGAAAATGCGCGAACCAACTCACGAACGCGGCCCATTCGCTATGGGGGTTTACGGATTCACTCACCTCGAGATCAATCAAGAAAAATTCATCGTCCGCCACTTCGACGCCAATCGTAAATTACTCCACGCCTTCGCGAAAAAAACCGACGGATCTTGGGCATTGGTTTGAGTAAAATTTCCTCATTCCAGCTCTGATCATTGGGTAGCCATGAAGGAAGGTAGCCATGGTTACAAACTCATGCTTTACATGCTTTCTCATGTCGTAGCTATGAAGGATGGTAGCCGTGGATTTTAACCCTGATCTTTATACACAAAATACTTGCAGCCGCAGGCGATGCTTGCTGGAATTTCGATGCGTAGATA
>CAIRGO010000182.1 GCA_903878115.1 Akkermansiaceae bacterium
GACAACTGACATATTCGGTTCTTGCCAAGGTCTTATGCTACCTATAATGACTGGTGCTTCCCCCGACAAAACACACACATATTATACATGAGTAACTCAGCAGATATAACGACGGCCCCCAATGCGAAGCGATTGCTTTGGGCGGGATTCATGGCGATTCTCGCCGCAGGAGTAGGATTTGCCATCAGAGGTGGCATTTTTGACAACTGGGGTAAAGAATACGGATTCACTGCAACCCAACTCGGTGCCATCGGTGGCGCTGGATTCTCAGGCTTTTGCTTTGGAATCATTCTAGGCGGCGTAGTTGTTGACAAAATCGGCTATGGAAAATTGGTCGCTCTTGCCCTGATTTGCCATGTCGTTTCAGCTTTTGTCACATTCGGCGCCAGCAGTCCTGACAATGCTTATAATTTCCTTTATTGGGGAATGTTTATTTTCGCCTTCGCCAACGGCACTCTTGAGGCTGTGGCGAATCCACTTGTCGCGACCTTGTTCCCTACGAAGCGCACGCATTATCTGAACATTTTGCATGCTAGCTGGCCTGCAGGGATGATTTTGGGCACTTGTGTTGGTTGGGTTCTCGATGACAAAATGCAAGTTGGCTGGAAATACCAGTTAGCGCTCTATTTGATTCCTACTTTACTTTATGGAATCATGTTCATGAAACAAAAATTCCCGCAATCTGAAGCTGCCGAAAAAGGTGCTAGCTTCGTGCAGATGTTCAAAGCTGTCGGCATCGTCGGCGCATTGGTTGCTTGTTATCTACTCGCTCTTTTCTTCGGTGATATTTTCAAAGGTATTGCTCCAGAAAAAGCCAACCTGATTGGTTACGGCATCGGCGGCGCTTTACTTATTGCTGTTGCAGTGATCACTCGTTTTTCGATCGGCTCGTTTATCCTGTTCATCCTTTTCCTTACGCATGCATTGGTAGGTGCTGTGGAATTGGGCACGGATGGTTGGATTCAAAACATCACGGGTAATTTGTTCAATTCACAAGAAGGCAAATTTCTCTTCATCTGGACTTCTGTCATCATGTTCAGTCTGCGCTTCTGCGCACACTTCATTGAAACGAAATTAAAACTTTCTCCGATTGGTCTTTTGTTAGTCTGCTCGATCATTGCTTGCATCGGATTGAATCTTGCCAGTGGCATGAACACCTTCCCCATGGCTCTCGTTGCTTTGGGAATCTACGCAATTGGTAAAACGTTCTTCTGGCCAACGATGCTTGCAGTTGTGGGTGACCGTTATCCGCAAACAGGTGCTGTGGCGATGTCGATCATGGGTGGCATCGGCATGTTGTCTGCTGGTCTTATCGGTGGTCCAGGATTGGGCTATGGTAAAGATCGTTTTGCTGGTGAAGAATTGAACAAAGTTAATTCAGCTCTCTACACTGAATACAAAGCAGAAAAACCATCGAAATTCCTCAATCTTGAAGCCACAGCAGTTTTCGGACTCGATGGTAAAAAATTAGGCGAAGCAAAAGAAGCTAAAGAGAAAACAGACGCTCAGAAAACTGTTGTGATTGCTGACCAGCAAGGTGATCGTCGCACCCTTAAAGCTGATTCGTTCATTCCTCTGACGATGGCCGTTATTTATCTGCTACTGTTGTTATACTTCAAAACGATCGGTGGCTATCGTGCGCTTACTTTAGAGGAAGCATCTAAGCATTAATCAACTTCCCATTTTCTCAAAGGGCGGTCTCTGCGGAGATCGCTCTTTTTTTATGATAAAAATTTTCCTGATTGGCGAAGAGGGAAAATCTTGCTTAGCTGTCGGTGGAATGAGCGAGGCTGCAAAAGGTACATGGCGATTGGTGATGCAGTTGGGCTTGGGTTGCTTGTTTCTCTACGCTGGTGGCATGAAACTGTTTGTTTCTGGATTGGATGAATTTGTGAAAGAAATTGGCAATTACCAGTTGGTCTCGGCACCGCTCGATGCGGTGATTGCCTACTCGTTGCCGTGGTTGGAAGTGCTGGTAGGACTGTTTTTGTTGGTGAATTTTCAGATCCGCGCAGCGTCGTTGTGGGCCTTATTGATGACCTTGGTTTTTCTCTTCGGCATCACCTCAGGATGGTGGCGTGGAATTGATTTGCACTGCGGTTGTTTTGGGAAAAGTCTGGAAGCCGTAAATTATCCACGAAAAATTTCTGCGTTGTTGCTGCAACTCGCCGCATGCATTGGCGTTTATTTGTGGCGCGATTGCTTATTTATTACAAAGAAATAACATTTTTTTGTAAGTCCTGATTGCGAGTTGTCAAAAAAACGCTATGGAGGTGCAGGCAACTATTTTTTCCATTATTGATTTTCCGCTGATATGACAAATAATACAGAATTCCGCAGACGCCATTTGGGCGTGATTGGCTCATCTCAACAAGAGATGTTAGACTCGCTAGGTTATGCCACGCGGGATGTATTGATCTCTGCGGCTGTGCCGGAAGTAATTCGCAATCATGATCGATTACAGCTTCCTGCGGCTCTAACAGAAGTAGAAGCGTTGGCTAAGTTGCGCGAAATCATGAATCTGAATCAGGTGAAAAAATCTTTCATCGGTCAGGGGTATTACGGCACGCATACACCAGGTGTGATCCAGCGAAATATTCTGGAAAATCCCGGTTGGTACACAGCTTACACTCCCTATCAAGCGGAGATCGCTCAGGGTAGGTTAGAGGCGTTGTTGAATTTCCAAACCATGATTACTGATCTTACGGGATTGGATGTTTCTAACGCTTCATTGTTAGATGAAGGCACAGCGGCCGCAGAAGCGATGAGCCTAGCATTGGCGACCAAACCTAACGGAAAAGTAATGTTTGTTTCGGAACGCTGTCATCCTCAAACAATCGCGGTCATACAAACACGCGCGGAACCATTAGGGATTGAAATTCTCGTGGGTGATCATCTAAAATTTGATCCAGCAAGCGTGAGTGGTTTATTCGCGGCTCTGGTTCAATACCCTGATACATTGGGCAGGGTGGATGATTTTTCCGCATTTTTCTCTGCAGTTCATGCCGTAGGCGCGATCACCATGGTGGCGGCAGATTTGTTAGCGCTCACCTTACTAAAACCACCAGGTGAATTTGGTGCTGATATTTGTGTAGGGAATTCTCAACGCTTCGGTGTGCCGCTTGGTTTTGGTGGTCCTCATGCTGCATTCATGTCGTGCAAAGATGCGCTGAAACGCAAAATGCCAGGTCGTTTGATTGGTGTATCGATCGATGCCTACGGGAAGCCTGGTTATCGACTTTCTCTGCAAACTCGCGAGCAGCACATTCGTCGTGATAAGGCGACATCGAACATCTGCACCGCGCAAGTATTACTCGCGGTGATGGCTTCAATGTATGCCGTTTATCATGGCCCTGAAGGCTTGAAATCCATTGCGGGATTGGTTGCTGCGCGCACGAATGCGTTAGCCTTTGCTCTGGTTAAAGCCGGGCATTTGTTAGATAACGATTGCTTCTTCGATACTCTAACAGTTTCTATGCCTAACGCTAATGAGGTGATCGCAAAGGCCTCTGCCTGTGGCATCAATCTACGCATTGTGGACAATGATCGAATTGGTATATCGTTAGATGAAACTACCACCGATGCCGATCTCGAAACCATCGCCTCATGTTTTGGTGTTTCACTGGTGATTCCTACATGGGAGAAAATTGATTTCGGGGCTCATCAGCGCACATCCGCTATATTGCCTCAAAGCGTTTTCCATTCCTATCACACAGAGACGGAAATGCTGCGCTATTTGAAACGGTTAGAGTCGAAAGACCTTGCGTTGAATGAGTCCATGATCGCACTTGGTTCTTGCACGATGAAGCTAAATGCCACGGCGGAAATGATGCCCATGAGTTGGCCAGAAGTTTCTTCGCTGCATCCTTTTGCTCCTGCAGATCAAACGATAGGCTATGTGAAAATGCTGACTGAGTTAGAAGCATGGTTGGCTGAAATTACAGGTTTTGCAGCCGTTTCTCTTCAGCCGAATGCTGGATCGCAAGGAGAGTATGCTGGCTTGCTAGCCATTCGTCGTTACCTTGCTGCAAAAGGGCAGGGACACCGCACAGTCTGTCTCATCCCAGTGTCAGCGCACGGCACCAATCCCGCATCAGCAGTGATGTGTGGATTCAAAGTGGTGGGCGTGAAATGTGATGAAAAAGGCAACATCGACGTTGCTGATTTACAAGCTCGCATTGCTGAGCACCAAGAAAATCTCGGTGCGTTGATGATTACCTATCCATCGACTCACGGGGTTTTTGAGGAAACAATTCGCGATATTTGTGAGATGATTCACACTGCTGGTGGTCAAGTTTATATGGATGGCGCCAATATGAATGCTCAAGTAGCGCTCACTAGTCCTGGATACATCGGCGCAGATGTATGCCATTTGAATTTGCACAAAACATTCTGCATTCCGCACGGTGGCGGTGGACCCGGTGTCGGGCCGATCGGTGTGGCAAAACAGTTAGTTCCTTATCTACCTGGCCACTCTCTTTTAGCAAACAAAGCAGGGGCAGTTTGCTCGGCACCTTACGGCAGTGCCTCGATCAATACGATTTCATGGATGTACATTGCGATGATGGGTCCAGATGGGCTCAAGGATGCCACTGAAGTTGCGATTCTCAATGCCAATTACGTGGCCAAACGACTCGCGAATTATTTCCCGATTCTTTATACTGGCAATGACGGACTGGTCGCGCACGAATGTATCATTGACGTGCGTCCTCTTTCTGATGCGAGTGGCATCACCGTGGAAGATGTGGCAAAACGTTTGATGGATTATGGTTTCCATTCGCCCACCATGTCGTGGCCGGTGACGGGAACTTTGATGATCGAACCGACTGAGTCTGAATCAAAAGCCGAATTGGATCGCTTCTGTGATGCCATGATTTCGATTCATGGTGAGATTCAGGAAGTCATCAAAGGCACAGTTTCGGCTGAAGATAATGTATTGAAAAATGCACCTCATCCTGCCGTCGCTGTGATTGCCGATGAATGGACGCATCCTTATACGCGTCAACAAGCGGTCTATCCATTGCCATATCTAAAAGTGCATAAATTCTGGCCTAGTGTGGGTAGAATTGACAATGTGCATGGCGACCGCAATCTTGTTTGCACTTGTGATACAGTGGAGGCATACGCTGCACGATGAATATTTCTGCGCTGCAACTTTTCACCATCGGCATAGGACCTTCGTCGTCACACACGGTAGGTCCGATGAGGACGGCGCTGTAATTTTTGCAACAGATCGAAAGCTCAGGGAATGCGCAGCGAATTGAACGAGTTCAGTGTGATTTTTATGGTTCACTCGCTGCGACAGGGAAGGGCCATGGTACCGATCATGCGATTATGTTAGGCTGGATGGGGGAGACTCCAGAACACGTGAATGTGGATGCCATCGCTGAAAAATTATCATCGTTACGTTCATCGAAATCTCTCACGTTACCGTGGGGGAAAATCATTGGTTTTGAGGAAAAAAACGACATTGTTTTCAAACGTCTCAAGCCATTACCGCTTCACGCCAATGGCATGCATTTTGTTGCCTTTGATGCCGCGGATGCGATTGTTCATGAGGAAATTTTTTATTCGCTCGGTGGTGGATTTATCGCGACCGAAAAACAGATGAAGGAGCTGGTTACCGATAAGAAAAATATTCCTTATCCTTTCACGTCGGCGCGCGAGCTAGTGGGGCTTTGCAAAGAGCATCAACTGACCATTAGTTCGTTAGTTTTAGCGAATGAAAGCGTGTATCGACCGCAAGCGGAAACGTTCGCTCAGCTGGATTGCATTTGGCAGGCCATGCAAGATTGCGTGAAGCGTGGCTATAGTCACAGTGGCATTCTCCCCGGTGGACTATCGGTCAAACGTCGTGCACAAGCGATTTATCAAAATTTATGCCAACACCCCGAAGCGGCGTTGCGTGATCCTCTAACAATTCTTGATTGGGTCAATCTCTATGCTCTTCCGGTGAATGAAGAAAATGCCGGCGGTGGACGAGTGGTCACGGCTCCGACAAATTGTGCTGCGGGCATCATCCCCGCTGTGCTGCACTATGCGTTGCGTTTCCGACAATCACCTTACCCTGATGGAATCCATCGATTTTTACTTACTGCGGCAGCGATTGGCATGCTCTACAAGCGTAATGCCTCGATCTCTGGGGCGGAGGCTGGCTGCCAAGGCGAAGTTGGCGTGGCTTGTTCGATGGCGGCTGGTGCTTTGGTGGAGTTTTTAGGTGGCACGATCGAGCAGGTGGAAAACGCCGCAGAAATTGGCATGGAACACAACCTCGGTCTGACCTGTGACCCGATTGGCGGCTTGGTGCAAATCCCTTGCATCGAACGCAATGCGATGGCCTCCGTAAAAGCCATCAATGCGGCGCGATTGGCCATGACTTCTGAAGGCATTCATTTTATCTCACTCGATAAAGTCATTCAAACCATGCGCGATACCGGTCGCGACATGCATGCCAAGTACAAAGAAACCTCGCGCGGCGGACTTGCCGTGCATGTGGTCGAATGCTGATTGCGGCTCGATACTACTTGCCAAGTGTTAGCAATCCCGTTTCAATGCGCACGCACCATGGCTCTATCATCATCAGCATCTTCTATCGACTGGACCCACTGGCGGGGGGAAATTTTAGCGACGCTGATGTTTGTCGTTAGAGATGGTGAAATTTTACTCATCGAAAAAAAACGAGGCATTGGCGCAGGTAAAATCAATGGCCCTGGCGGAAAGATCGATCCCGGTGAAACTCCGCTCCAATGCGCGATTCGTGAGACGCAAGAAGAGCTACACATCACAGTAAAAGAGGCCCGCAAAATGGGTGAACTATGCTTTGCTATGTCGGATCTGCCCGATATTCATTGCCATGTTTTTATGGCCGATTCCTTCGAGGGAACCCCTACGGAAACGGATGAAGCTGTGCCAGTTTGGAAAGCGATTGAGGAGATTCCCTACGAGCGGATGTGGGCCGACGATATTTTCTGGCTTCCTGAAATGCTCAGTGGAAAAACATTCCATGGCAAATTTTTATTCGATGGCGAACGCATCGTATGGCAAGAAATTTTGTTCGACGTCTCCTTTGCCGAATGATTTTTTCTCAGCCTTGCGGTGTTTGTAAGATGATTTTGATCTTTCCCGCTGGTTTTTGTAATTCGTCAGAGAGTGTTGGATGAGATGCCTCAGGTGATGTAGTAGTGCCATCTAACGCATTTTTTAGAGCTCCTTCTACTAATTGTCCGCAATGAATTTTCATCGGTGGCAACGCGCCTAGCGAGCCGGTAAGATCGTTTGCGGAAAGACTACGCGCCTCATCGATTGTTTTCCCCTTAAGCAACTCGGTGGCCATAGAAGCAACAGCAATCGCCGTTTGACAACCGAAGCTCTGAAACGTGGCGCGGTCAATCACCTTACGACCATCTTTCTCGGTAAATTTAAGCCACATCCGCAGCATATCGCCGCAGTCTGGCGAACCGACAGTCCCCACTTGGTCAGCATCTGTCATTTCCCCTTGGTTTTGTGGGTTAGCGAGAGCATTTCTCACGTTTGTCTCAAAGTCATTCATGGAACTAAAATGCTCTGTTCTATCAAAAATGCAAGAATTCTGTCAATTGTCAGTGATTTGGCGATGTAATGGCTTCGGGTCTTAGAATCACCGAACCATGGCGCTGCCGTGTTTCTGAAATGGCCTGTTCCCGAAAATACCCTGGCAGTTCAATGGGCGCGAGAGTGCTGGCGCGTGGCCACTATGCTAATCTCAATTGGCAAATTGAGCTAAGTATTTTGTCTGCCGCGTTGATTCCCAAAGAACTGCTAATCGAGTATTTAGTTTTGACGAAATGCGTATTGGAGCACGTAGTGATCTCCGTTTGCGGTGCTGTTAAACATCGTCACTTTAATGTAATAGGTGCCCGACCAGCGTGGCGTAACGTTTACTGCAGCTAAGCGGTTTGCATCGGCATCGGCACCGATACGATTGCATTTTCATCATAGACGGCAATATCAACATCATAGGCATCTTCGCAACCAGAAGCGCAGAGGGTATAGGTATTTCCGCTGTAAAGTGTGGTAGCGATATAGACGCTCTGACCATAGCGCAGCAATCCTTGGGAAAAGCTATCGCGCATATCATAACTGCGGCTCTTGAGGCCAACAAAAAGTGCATTCGCCATGCCACGAGCACCTTGGACAGAGGCCATGGAGAATTGCCATGGCGTGAGCGCAATCATGATCGCAGCAGTGAATAGTTTGATGCCTCGGAAAGAATTGTGAATGAGTAATGTTCTCATAAAATCAGTATGTTTTTAAGTGGTGGTTATTTTTTGTTAGGTGTTCCTGCAAGCGCGGCTAGACCCTCTTTGGCAGCTGCAGTAATTTTTTCTACGGATTCTTTTGAGATATCGGCATCTTGTTTCACCGCGCACAAGGTGGCGATTTGTTGCAAGCAATCAGCGGCTTTTGCTGAATCGACAATGACGCCATCTGGCAACTTCCGCACACGGTCGGCTAAGTGTTTCGCGAGTTCGGGTTGACGGAGCAAGCGTGATGTTTCGCCTTGATATGATTGCGCGATTTCTGCAGCAGCGAGTCCAAAGCCGCGGAGCCAACCTGATGCAGAGGCGATGGTCGCTAAGTCTTTGTCGCCATCGCGCACCAAACTTTGCAGCAAATGGGTGCGGAATGTGTCGGCAGAGGTAAAGGCATCGGCCCAATTTTCGCTAGAGACCAATGTGCCGATGTTTTTTCCTTCTGCAGTGATGAGTTCGTCTGCTCCAAGTTGCTTGGCAATGTCTAACAAAACTTTTCCGTTTGCTTTCACTTTCGCGGCATCTTTGGCGTAGAGGCTCACAAATCCATCAGCAAGACAAATGCCTAACAAATGTGCGCTAGCAGCGTCGGAAGCATTTGCGTCAATCTGCGGAGTCTCGCCTAATGAAGCAGTGAGTTTTTTCATGTCGATTTTTCCATCCGCAGCTCGCAGCATTTCTCCCGGAGTCGGTAAGCTGAAACTTTCCTGTGCACTTTTCATTGCGGCGGCATCGATGCCAGTGTCTTTTTTAGCTTCGCTTGGCTTTGCGTCTTCCGCGAAGCAAAATCACCTAAGCACCATTGTCGTGGCGATGATTGTTGAGTATCGTTTTGTTTTCATATATTGCAGTGCCGTCATAAGATTATCCCAAACAGCTATCTGAGAGATCCCGACTGTGGCGGCCTCGGTAAAGGGAAAAACCCTCGAAAAGTGAACGAATCCGATTTTTTCAAATGTTCCGGATTGAAGGCTTTTCTTTACAAAAACGACGGATTGTGGCAAGCGTGCCGCGCGATGACTGAGTTAGCAAAAGGATATGAGCCAAAAGAAGTAGAAGCTAAGTGGTATGCCGCGTGGATCGAAGGTCGGTGTTTCGAGGCAGACCCGCGTTCTGTTAAACCGGCGTACTCGATTGTAATTCCGCCGCCGAATGTGACGGGAATTTTGCATTTAGGTCATGTGTTGAATAATGCGTTGCAAGATATCCTCGCACGCAGAGCTCGACAAAAAGGACATGAAGTTTTGTGGCTACCAGGCACTGATCATGCGGGAATTGCCACGCAAACAAAAGTGGAGCAATTGATTCGCAAAGAAGAGGGGAAGTCACGACGTGATTTAGGTCGCGAAGAATTTCTCAAGCGCGTTTGGTCATGGAAAGATCAATACGGAGGCATCATTATTTCTCAATTGAAGCGCCTTGGCTGCTCGTGCGATTGGAGTCGTGAACGTTTTACCATGGATGCTGATTACACCCGCGATGTGCAGGGTGTGTTCGTCAATTTGTTCGAAAAAGGGTTGATTTATCGAGGCTTACGGATGGTGAATTGGTGTCCAGTTTCACTCACAGCTCTGAGCGATGAAGAGGTAATTCTCAAGCCGCAGAATGGCAAATTTTATACGATGCGCTATGAAGTGGTCGAGCATCCTGGTCGATATGTGGAAATCTCCACCACTCGACCAGAGACTTTGATGGGTGATGTGGCGATTGCCGTGAACCCTGACGATGAACGCTATCAGGAGCTGATTGGCAAACATGTGTGGCGTCCTTTTCCGCGCGTGGCCATTCCGATCATTGCGGATGCGGCGGTGGATAAAGAATTTGGAACCGGCGCGTTAAAAGTAACACCGGCGCATGATCGTGTGGATTTTGAAATCGGAGTGCGTCACAATTTGCCGATTATCGATGTACTGCATTCTGATGGTCGCATCAATTGTCCTGAGTGCCCTGATCTTGATGGCGTGGATCGTTTTAAGGCAAGAAAATTGGCGGCATTGAAACTTGCTGAACTTGGCGCTTTGGTCAAAGAAGAAGATTATCAAAATAGTGTTGGTTTTAGCGAACGCGCAGATGTTCCTATTGAGCCACGCCTTTCTCTGCAATGGTTTTTACGCTATCCTTCCGTAGAGCGCACAGCCGCTGCGGTGGAGAGTGGAGAAATTGTTTTTCGCCCAGATCGTTGGCGTAAAACTTTTGCGCATTGGATGGAAAATTTACAAGATTGGTGCATCAGTCGTCAATTGTGGTGGGGGCATCGCATCCCTGTGTGGTATCGCAAAGAGAATGCGGAAGCTCTTCAGCAAGCAGAGACGCTGGATCTAACACATTTGCGCAGTGGCGATCTTCATGTGGGTGCGCAACCTCCTAGTGATCCCGAGAACTGGGTGCAGGATGAGGATAGCATGGACACCTGGTTTAGTTCTTGGCTGTGGCCATTTGCTACGATGGATGATGAAACGAGAGCGAAATTTTATCCTACTACAGATCTAGTAACTGGTCCTGATATCATCTTTTTTTGGGTGGCGCGGATGATCATGGCGGGCTATGAATTCATGGATGAGCTGCCATTTAAAAATGTTTATTTCACCTCGATCATTCGCGACATGCAGGGTCGAAAAATGAGCAAGCAGTTAGGAAATTCGCCAGATCCGTTAGATTTGATGGATCAATATGGAGCCGACGGTGTGCGCTTTGGGCTGCTACGCATTGCCCCTGTGGGCAGCGATGTGCGTTTTGATGAATCTCAATGCGAAGAGGGAAGAAATTTTGCGAATAAAATATATAATGCATGCCGTTTTCGACAAATGGCTGGCGTGGCGCAGTCTGCGGCAGCAATTGACCTAACGAGTCATCATCTTCGCCCTTATCACATCGCGATCATGGCAAAGCTGGATAACCTAGTCATCCAGTTAGAGGAAAGTTACGCTGAATATCGTTTTGGTGAAGCTGCGCAGCGCATGCACGAATTTTTATGGAGCGAGTTTTGTGATTGGTTCCTCGAGGCCGTGAAGGGTGATCTAAAACCAACAGCTTCTGCGGAGGCACGTGAACGCACCTTGGCTGTATTTGATGCTGTGATGAGTCGCTTTTTGCAATTGCTGCATCCGTATATGCCTCACGTGACTGAAGAGCTTTCTGCGCGCATGGGTTATGTGCCTGAGGGAGAATTTTTGATGAATCAATTGCTGCCGCAGTCTCCATTACTGGACGGGATCAATAGTGAGGAATCATGTCGTCGCGCGGCTGCGATTTATGAATCGGTAGGGCGTTTGCGCAATCTGAAAGCGGAGTATCAAGTAGCCACGCGTCGTGATGTGACCTTCATCGTGAAATCAGCGGCCTCATGGTTGACTGTGGAATCAGACGTGCTGGCATTGCTTGCAGGTGCGGCAGAGATTGTGATTGATGAGCAGTATGACGCTCCCAAAGGAACGCCAGTGGCAATTACTCCAGTGGGGGAAATGTATCTTCCGTTAGAAGGTCTGATCGATGTAGAAGCAGAACGTATTCGACTTAGCAAAGAGATCGAAAAACTCATCAAAGAGGTGAGCAAATGTGAAGCAAAACTAAGCAATGCAAGTTTTGTGGAGCGTGCTCCTGCAGAGGTTGTTGAGCAAGAAAAGGCTCGCATTGTCGAGTGGAGCGCGAAAGTTTCACAACTAAATGAAATGTTGGCAGCCTTACAGTAGATTGATTTATCAAGCATTTACGAGGATTTTTCGTGTTTTTTTCTGACAATCAAAAAAAACGAAAGAAATCGCTTTACAAAATCATCTAGATGATTAGTTTTGCCGTCCCAATTTACCACCTTACTGACTATGAAAGTTCTTTCTTCTCTTAATTCCGCCAAACGTCGCCATGCTGATTGCCAAGTTGTCAAACGTGGTGGAACTCTTTATGTGATCTGCAAAAGCAATCCTAAATTTAAAGCTCGTCAAGGCGCGACTAAAGGAACACGCCTGTCGAAAAAAGGTGTGAAATAATTTTTCACAGTATCATCACTTATCAGTGATTGATTCATTTGCGCCCTAGCACTTTGCTTCGGCGCATTTTTTTGTCCCCGTGTCGGGGATCCATTTCTGCTAGATAAACTCATCTAACAAAATTCGTCAATTAGCAGTCGAAAAACTTGCGAAGATTCTCTCTTGATTCTTTAGCAATGATCTCTGGGGAAGGGGAGTAGTCGAATACTTCTACGGAAACCCAACCTTGGTAGTTTGTATCCGTTAGTGCTCTAACGATCGGTGCGTAATCGACATTCCCCATGCCTGGACCGCGAAGATTTGGATCGTTGGCATGAAAATGCACGGTGTAATCACGACTTTCACGAATGACTTGATCGATGGTTTTATCTTCATAACTCATCGCTTTTACATCAAGATGAAGGCGGCAATTGGGATGATTAATTTCTTCAATCAAGCGGATTGTTTCACTCGCAGATGTAAGGAAATTTGTTTCCACCGCGCCCAGTGGTTCTAATGCAATCGTGACGTCAAGAGGTGCGCAATATTCAGCCGCTTCACGAAATAAATCGATCGCTCTCTTGGTCGCATCAGTGCGGTTCCATTCGTCTTCAATGTTGCGTTGTTTAGGCGAGCCCCACACCATCACCTTGCCACCCATTGCATGACATAGATCAGCAAGATGTTTGCAGAATGCTAGTGTCTTCATGCGCGTTGCATGATCAGGTGTTGTTAGATGCATGCCTAACGGTTTTACCAATAACCAGTGGAGACCAATGATTTCTATTCCTTCATTGCGCACCTCGTTCGCCATTAACGCTGCGACATCAGTTGTAACATCTAACGGATTCTCTGAAAGTGTAAACGGTGCGATTTCTAGTCCTTCATAACCAGCCGCGCGCGCTTTAATCGCGGCATCTCTTAGCGGAATAGATCCGAATGTTTCGTTGCAAATGGCAAATCGCATGTCCTTCACTACGAATAAACGAACTAGTTTGCACGAAAAAATCTTTTATTTGATGAGTTATGGAAGGATTTATGACAATTGTTGAGTTGTGTTGATTCTTAAAGAAATCTGATATCTTCCACCTAATTAAAAGAGGGAAAACCAGACAAAAAATGGTGGTGAAATAAAAAAATGCAAAACAAGTGATATTTTTTTTGACAGATGAGAAATAACTGTTAATTTCCCGCCCGCTTTTCCCGGGCGGCTGGCAGTTTACTGACACCACTGGGGGACAGCATGCAACTAAACGTTGCTCGTGTAGCTCAGGGGTAGAGCGCATCCTTGGTAAGGATGAGGTCGGGGGTTCAATTCCCCCCACGAGCTCCAGCGAGTCGCGTGACGTTCAGCAGTACACACTAACAATACATTAACCAGCCCTAGGCGAACAAACTACTATTATGGCAAAAGAATCATTCCAACGCAACAAGCCCCATGTTAACATCGGCACCATCGGGCACGTTGACCACGGCAAAACTACACTGACCGCAGCGATCACCAATACTCTTGCAGAGAAAGGCTTCGCACAGGCCAAAGCATATGCTGATATTGACGCAGCTCCCGAAGAACGTGAACGCGGTATTACAATCAATACAGCACACGTTGAATACGAAACGGAAGCACTTCACTATGCGCACGTTGACTGCCCAGGTCACGCTGACTACGTGAAAAACATGATCACCGGTGCTGCCCAGATGGACGGCGCCATCCTGGTCTGCTCCGCTGCTGACGGCCCCATGCCCCAAACCCGCGAGCACATTTTGTTAGCTCGTCAGGTGGGCGTGCCTTACATCATCGTTTTCCTGAACAAGTGCGACATGGTGGACGACGCCGAGTTGCTCGAGTTGGTCGAGATGGAGGTGCGCGAGCTCCTAGACAAGTA
>CAIRGO010000183.1 GCA_903878115.1 Akkermansiaceae bacterium
GTGTAGCTGCCGTTGCCTTTGTCTTCTGTGCAGGAGTCGAGGAACTCGTTGCGCTCGATGCTCATGAGTGATTCGATGGTCTGGAGGACGAATTGATCCATCGAGAGGCTACCCATGGAGTTACGTAGGTTTTGGATCGAGGATTCGAGTAGTGTTGTCTTTGTGCGTCTGGTTTTCATTGATGTGTCTATTTTACAGTTTTGGTGAAGTTAGACACACTTTTTTATACGGTCCCATTCCAATTCATTTTCTCTTCCATGCACATCAACCCCAAAAGCAATTTCCTGCAATAAAATCCCAAAATACACCAACGACAAAATCATGCGCAAGGTCATCAACGTGCAAGGCCGTTTGCTCAATCTGGTGGTAAGTTGATCACTTCAACAACGCTCGATGAATGATCACAATCAGTGAAAATCTCTGTAATATGAGAATTTTTTTTCCGTAAAGAGGAGCATGGATATCATCCTTACACTCATCAAACAATCACCGTTTCTTGCTAATGTGTTTGGCAATGTGGTAATGATTGCATTCTGTATGCGCCGAAATTTTAGAGCTCCACTCTGGTCGATCATTTGTTTGTTTGGATTGAGCGCCTTAACATTTTTGATCCTGCACATTTTCAGCATTGAATCACTGGAACGTTTGGTTGCGACTGTGATTGTAGCGTCCATTTCTCTGGCTCAAGCTCTTGCATTGTTCGCATGTCGATTCATCAGAACGAGTTTGATCATTTCATGGGGGCTGGCCACGCTCGTTCTGCTTCCCTCATGGCTTTGGCTTGATTCTCGCTTCCGCATTATCGTGGTCGACACCAATGGCGCACCAGTTGAAGCAGATCCTGCGGATATTCATTTTGATCGACCACCTATCTGGGGAGAAAGTTACGACTATGGCCACGGAACGCGCCTAGACGTAGGAATCATCCATTTCGGATTCTGTCAGTGGCTCCAACACGGAGAAAGGTGGATGATTTTTGGCGGTATAACGGATGTTTACCGAGAAGGTCGCAGACGTGGCCGTGGCATTGGTATGATTCATCCTAGTTGGGATAAATGGCCCATTAGAGTTGTCGTACCAGCCGAAAGTCCCTGAACCCAGTAAATCAACGCTCCGTAAGTATTGGACAAGATTACCGAAGCAAAATCCCCGCTTGGCACATTCCGTTAAAAGTGATACCTTGCGTGCATGAAATCAGTATCGTCTTGACCCGAACGCACCGGCGACGAATTCGCCCGACTCAAGGTCACCGGCCCGTGAGTTTGCACAGGCGGCGCGGCTAAGTCAGCCGCCACGGTATTCCAATTCATTTTCTCTTCAATCCACATCAACCCCAAAAGCAAATTCCTAGCAATAAAAAAAATGAGCCTAGCACGGGCTAGGCTCATGAAAGAAAAAATCTCAAGCGCAGAGTTATAACATCGAGGCGACTAATTTCTCCAACTTGACGATGTCAGCAGAGAATTTGCGAATGCCGTCTGCGGTTTTTTCCACGGCCATGGCGTCTTCGTTGTAAAGAAAACGGAAGGCACTTTCGTTGAGGGAAATTTTTGCCACCGTATCGTTCGCTGCCTCGGCGGGATCAAGACGACGCGCCAGCGGTTCGCTGGATGCTTGCAATTCTTTGAGCAAACCAGGGCTAATGGTGAGCAAGTCACATCCAGCAAGTGCTTGGATTTCTCCTACATTGCGGAACGATGCGCCCATGACTTCGGTCTTGTAGCCAAATTTTTTGTAGTAGTTATAAATGGCTTTTACAGAGATCACACCGGGATCTTCATCACCTTGAAAGTCTTTGCCGGTATTGGCTTTATGCCAATCGAGAATACGTCCCACGAAAGGGGAGATCAATTGTACTTTCGCTTCCGCGCAGGCAACTGCTTGCGCAAAGGAAAAGAGCAGCGTCAGGTTGCAGCGAATGCCGTCTTTTTCAAGGATTTCAGCAGCTTTGATGCCTTCCCAGGTGGAGGCGATTTTGATCAAAATACGCTCACGTGTGTGGCCTTCTGCTTCGTAGGCCGCGATCAATTCGCGGGCTTTTGCAACCGTAGCATCGGTGTCGAATGAGAGACGAGCATCGACTTCTGTGGACACCCGGCCTGGAACAATTTTAAGAATTTCCAATCCGAAAAGAATCAAAATACGATCAAGAATGGCGGAAAGTTTTGCCTGACCCGTAAGTGAGGAATTGCTAAAATCAGCGACTGCTTTTTCTACCAATGGCTTGTATTCCGCCTTTTCTGCGGCTTGGAGAATCAACGAAGGATTGGTCGTCGCATCCTGCGGTTGATAGGATTTCATCGATTCGAAGTCTCCCGTATCAGCGACTACGACGGTGAATTGTTTTAGTTGATCAAGTTGATTAAGGCTCATGACGCGCTGTGGTTAACGTTCTTTGACCAATTAGGAAAGAGGAAAATGCGACATTGTGATAATCGCAGGATCACTCGGCATGCTTGGCGTGCCATTCTTGATAGACTTTTGGCGAAATTTCTGAAGGTTTGATTTCCGAACGTCCTCCCCAAAAAACGTTGGTGTAACTGACAGGAATTCCTACGCTCTCTAGATGACGATCGATCGCGGCTTTGTGCTCTAGCACTCGTGCTTTTTCCGTGCCGTGAACCACGCCCATGATATTGACATCGCCAAATTGCGGGCCGCCCTCGCGCCAGTAACAATGAGTCATGCAAAAATGTCTGCCCACTTCACTGCCACCTTCGATCTCGCGGCCTTTCGGCACCGCCCAGTGAAACAGTCCATTGAAGCGTGTGACGCGTTCGCCCGTGGCGGATGGCTTGACGTGCTCGAGAAATGTCGAGAAACGACCGATGACTTTTTTGCGATTCAGTTCTTCAGCAACGACGCAGAAACGTTCAAGGGAAACACCTGCTGTTTTTGCACGTTCATCCCATGGGTTAGCGCCGATTTCATCCAGAGTTAATTCTTCCTTGAGCGCCAATAATACCGCCCATTCTTCTTCGTCCAAGTGAACAGTGGCGGTGGTCATCATCTCGGCACGCTCGTCTGTTTTGTCACCTGGTTCTAACGTTTTACGTCGCACATGACCAACTCCTAAGGCGAACACTCCATTGGCTGGCATTAGCAAGTATTCGTCGGCTTTGCATATGCGTTTCAGCACCGTGGCGTGGTCGTCGAGCGATTGACCAACAGGGACTTTCAACGTTGTCCATAAACGATATCCCGAGCCAGAAACATCCGTATCAGTGGAGCGAATCACCACGTGACCAGAGAACGGATCTTCCTTCGACATGAAATCAAATGCCGCGTTCAAATGTTCCTCAGGCAAACGCCACGCCACCAGAGCACCGTGAGCGAGTTTCGTGGAAAGCAATGTTTGGCGCACGCGACGGATCACTCCTGCTTCCAGCATGGCTTTGATACGCTCGATCACCACATCAAAGGGCACGCCAGATTTTTCAGCGATCAGTTCAAAGGGATGAGCCTGAAAGCCTGCAATGAGATCCTCAGAAACGGCGAGAATCTGTGAATTAATAGGGTCGGTGTGTTCAGTAGGGATCATGGAAGAAAGTGGAGCGGCGTTCATAACGTTAGAGGCGAGAAAAATTCTCGGACAAAAGAATGACAGAATGCGGGTGCATGGCAATCCGCAATCATTCGCGTTTTTTGATAAAAAGTATGCAGATGATGTGAAATTATTTCACCAAAGTCGCGGATTCGATGATGATATTTTCCGTCGGCACATCGGAACTTGGCTGAGTGATTTTTTCACCAGTGACGGGGTGCAGCATGGTCAATGGTTTCATACCAGTAGGGGTGACTTTGATTTTATTGATCACATCCATACCTTCGATCACTTTTCCAAAGACTGCGTAGCCGTGTCCATCAGGTTGGGGAGAGTTAAGGTTGTCATTGTTCACCACGTTCACAAAGAACTGCGCCGTAGCGGAATCTGGATCACCAGTGCGGGCCATCGCGACGGCTCCAATATCGTTTTTGAGACCATTTTTCGCTTCGTTCTTGATGCCTTTACCAGTCGGCTTTTCAACCAATGCACCTGCCTCTAAGGCAAAACCACCACCCTGCACCATGAAGCTATCCATTACCCGATGAAACACCGTGCCGTCATATTGTTTTTTATTCACATATTCGAGAAAGTTCGCCACGGTGATCGGTGCTTTTTCACGATTGAGCTCGATCACAAAATCACCTTTGTTGGTTTTGAATTTCACGCGTTCCGCTACAACGACTGGAGTCGCAGCTTCGGGTGCTTTCGATTCAGTTGATTTCTTTGTTTCTTCTTTGCTGCAGGCGAAGGTGGAAAAAGAGGCGAGTATTAGTATGGCAATGCGTCGTTTCATCGTGGTATGATATACTGCATACTGACAAGGTTGGCAAGCAGGAGGTGAGAAAAATTATACATATCGACATGGACTGTTTCTATGCGGCGATCGAGGAGCGAGAAAACCCGAGCTTGTGCGGACAACCCGTGGCTGTCGGGGGTAATGGTCGTCGCGGAGTGCTCACCACGGCGAACTACGAAGCTCGGAAATATGGCTGTCGCTCGGCTATGCCTGTATTCAAAGCCTTAGCACTTTGTCCACAGCTGATTTTGGTGCCAGTCCATTTCGATTTATATCGTTCCGTGAGCTCGCAGATCAGAGCGATCTTTGGAAGATTTACCGAGAAAATTGAACCTCTTTCGCTCGATGAAGCCTACCTTGATGTGAGTGAATGGCAGACTAGTGGTTCTGCGATTGCTCGCGAAATACGTGCACAGATTTCAGAAGAAACCAAGCTCACCGCATCGGCAGGAATTGGCCCTAACAAATTAATTGCAAAAATCGCCAGCGACTGGAACAAGCCTAACGGACAAAAAGAAGTATTAGTCGAGGAAGTTTCAGATTTTTTGTTAGATATGCCTGTAGCAAAAATCCCCGGAGTTGGTAAAAAAATGAACGAAAAACTCAGTGCGATGGGTGTGAAAACCTGCGGTGATCTTCGGCGCTTTGAGCCACTGGAAATGCACCAACGATTCGGGACTTGGGGCACAGAACTATGGCAACTCTGCCGAGGGATAGATTTGCGAGAAGTGGAATGTGATCGACCACGGAAATCTTTGAGCGAAGAGCATACTTTTCATGATAACATCGAAACGTTGCCCGCCCTACGCAGCGTCATGGGGGCGATGATCGCCAGCGTGCGTGAAGACTGTCAACGCCACCATGCAGATCGAGCGATTCGCAGTTTGTTAGTGAAATTGAAATTTGCTGATTTTCAGCGCACCACGGCAGAACGCGCGATGAGTGCGATGGATGATACGACCTATGATCTGCTGCTGCAAGATGCTTGGCAAAGAGGGCAGGGGCGAGCGGTTAGATTACTCGGTGTAGGCGTTCGTTTTGCTGACCAAGAGGAAGACCCGCAGATGGAGTTTTTGTTAGGCCAAGAGTAATTATTGAAGTTCTGACACTAATTGCACGAATTGACACGAATTTTGGAAGAGGATGGAAGAGGGATTTTTGTAGATCAAATCATTCATCAAAAATTTCTTAAATCCTCAAATCATAAATTGGTGTAAATCTGTGCAATTCGTGTCAAAATCTTTAGCTAGATTTGGCGTTTTTTTCATGGTTGAAATTTATTGAGGTGCTGACACGGATTTCACGAATTGACACGAATTTTGGAAGAGGATTTTGAAGGGGGATGGATGATGGCTTTTTTCAGAGAACAACTCGCCGATAAGTCAGGGAATCCTCACCAAAATTCACCAGCAGGCCCAGCTTTAAGCCAGAAGCTGCCAGGTAGTTCATCGTCTGCTTGACGTGACTTGAAGTGAGGGCTTGAACGGCTTTTACTTCGAGTATGATTTTGCCAAATACCACAAAGTCCGCGTAAAAAAGATGGGGTAGAATGATCGATTTGTATTTCACTTCAAATTCACGCTCCCTTTCAAAATCAATACCCACCGTCGAAAACTCGTATTGCAGAGCATCTTTATAAAGAATCTCATCAAATCCGCGCCCCAACTGCCTGTGGACTTCCATGCAAATACCAATAATTCGATAACTTTACTCTTTGTGAATTAGATCATTCATAATAAAATTCTTAAATTCTCAATCTCAAATTCGTGAAAATCAGTGCAATTCGTGTCAAAATCTTCAACCCAATGTTCGATGTCTGTGAGTTTAATAAAACAAAAAACCCAGGCATTGCCTGGGTTTTGGAAAGTTGTTAGAGCGGTTCAGTATTACACCAAACCAGCTTTGATCAATGTGTTGAGAGCACCGTTTTTGGTGATCGTTTTGATCGCTTTGCAAGAAAGGCGAAGTTTTACATAATGACCAAACTCAGGAACCCAAATTCTTTTATCTTGAAGATTGGGCGAAACTTTGCGTTTCACTACTTTGGTGACGTGACGACCGATACCGCCTTTTTTCTTGGCAAGACCGGAACGATGGATACGACCACCTGAGCGGACATGGGAACCTCTGATACTACAAATACGTGACATGGCAAAAAATTGTTATGATGTGTTGCGGGGCGCGAAGAAAAGCGATTAATTACGGGTAGGTCAAGCAAAAATCTCATGAATATTGCTTTTTAATGATTTTTTTCCATTTTTTCCGCAGAATCATGTGTTGAACGTAAACGTTTGATCATTTCGGGCAAGGCATAAGGGCGGCTCCAATTGACATAGATCCCTCCAAGACCTGCGGCGGCTCCGCAAACCCAGAAAATTTGTCCGTAACTCAGATGGGCGACTCCCGAGAGCAGTTGTTGGCTGATCGCCGCAGCGGCAATGCCAACCCATGACAACCAACTAGCGGCGCCTTGCACGGCGCCTTTCCGGTGTGCTGCGGGGCGATGTTGTAGCACTGAAATGATCGGCACGATAAACAATCCACCGCCAAAGCCTAACAGACCCAAGCCTGTGGCAAAAAGTCCGTTGGTAATACCTGGCCATCCAAGCATGGCGCCGGCGATGGCCATGAGTACAGCCCCGCAAGGAATGAGACCATACTCAATGCGATCACGTGATAACTTGCCAGCTGTGATACTGCCTAGTCCGATGCCCATACTCAATGCTGCTTGCAGCCATGCTTGCTCGGTGGGACGAAGATGAAACACTTTTTGGGCAAACAATGCCAGATTGATCTGCACCAATGTGGCGATGAAAAAGAACGCCGCATGCCCCCAGTTCGCGCGCCAAAGATCGCGATCTTCCTTCATCATTCGCAGATTTTGATAAATTTCACGAAACAGATTTACTTGCAGCTTTTTTTGAGGATCAGCGGCAGGAACCGCAGCGATGCCTCTGCTGGAAAAATATCCGAACACCGCAATCATTGCCAATAAGAGCCCTGACCACATTTCGCGATGCTCTAATGTTTCCGCCAACCAACCGCCCGCAAAAGTCCCTAGAATGATGCCGAGAAAAGTTAGCAGCTCCAGAATGCCATTACCAGAAGATAATTTGGCGACTGGTAGCACCTCCGGCATGATCCCGTATTTTGCGGGGGCAAAAAAAGTGCTGTGAACTCCCATCAGGCAGATTGCGGCGAGCTGCAATAGTTGATTCTCCATCGCTAGGGCATAGGTGGCGAAAAGCATGATACCGATTTCTCCCAATTTTACCGACTGCATCACAGATCTCTTGCTGAAACGATCGGCCATCCAGCCGCCGATTGTCGAGAACAGCAAAAAGGGAATGGCAAACATTAGCGACGCGTGAGAAGCAAAATCATCCTTCTGAGAGTCGGTTAATGTCACATTCGCCAGCACCGGAAAGATCACCAACCAGCGCAGCGCGTTATCGGAGAACGCTCCTTGAAATTGGGTGAACATTAAACTCCAAAATCCTCTGGGCCATTTGCGTGGTGGTTGGTCTAACATAGCTGACTTGCCTATCCAATCAGATCATTTCCGGTAGTCAATCATGGACTCAATTGTATACTATGTTAAAACAAAGAAGTATCCTCAAAACTTCATGTTGAATTTTTTTCATGATTTTTTTTAATTAGAATGAAAGAGTTGTATTTGACGTTACGTTACTAACAATATATCTTTTAGATAGCATTTTTCCGATAAGGGGACGAGTCCCCGTGATGGTTTGGTTAATGGGTTTTCCATCCATCGCGGGGATTTTGCTTTTTAAAAAAATTTCTCGCTTCCCCTTCTTTCATCAGCCATGGTTTTGCTGTGCAGACGAAGGCGTTATCATTATTGCAGGAGCTCACAGAGGCTCATTCGGTACCGGGTCATGAAGATGAAGTGCGGGCGATTTTTGTCGATGAATTAGAGAATTGTGGAACATTATCCACCGATGCTTGTGGTTCGGTATTTTGTGACTCTGGCTCTGGACCGCGAGTTATGGTCGCAGGACACATGGATGAAGTTGGTTTTCTCGTGCAAAATATTATGCCAGACGGATTTATCCAATTTGTTGCCGTTGGCGGATGGTGGGAGCATTCTTTGTTATCCCAACGCGTAGAGATCAGAAATCGTTTGGGTCAAAAAATTGTTGGTGTCGTAGCCTCGAAACCACCGCATTTTTTAGCAGCATCGCAACGCACGCAAATCATTCCGCTCGATCAAATGTTCATCGATGTGGGGGCCAGTTCTCGTGAAGAAGTAGAACGGGAAATGGGCATTCATCTGGGTGATCCTATCGCTCCCATCAGTGCGTTCACGGCGATGGCGCATGAAGATTATTACATGGCAAAAGCCTTCGATAATCGCGTAGGCATGGCCGCTGTGATCCAGGCTGGGCAATTGCTCAGTAAATCCCAACACCCGAATCGCTTGATTCTTACGGGCACCGTCATGGAAGAAGTTGGTCTGCGCGGTGCGAAAACAGCAGCTCATTTCAGCAGTCCTGATGTTGCATTGATTCTGGAAGGACCGCCTGCAGACGATACGCCTGGGTTTTCTCGTGCTGAGTCTCAAGGTCGGCTTGGTGGTGGCGTACAAATTCGTTTGTTTGATCCCACGGCCATCACCAATCCTCGTTTGGCGGCGTTGACAATTCAGGTCGCAAAAGAGGAGGGGATTCCTCACCAGGTAACAGTCCGACGCACAGGTGGGACGGATGCTGGCTCAGTGCATTTGTCTGGTTCTGGAGTTCCGTCGATTGTGCTAGGCGTCCCTGCGCGATACATTCATTCGCACAATTCAATCATTGATTTAAATGATTATCTGGCAATGGTGGCATTAACCACCGCGCTGGTTAGACGTTTGGACCAAGCAACGGTGGCATCGCTTACCTCTTATTTATAGAGGCAGTTTCGCGCTTGGTCGGCAGCTGTGATACCCATTGACCAATGTCTGAAATCACTTTGTCTTTCTGCACATCATACATCAATAAGTGGTGAGCTTCAGGATAAAATAGGCGTTTTTTCTCGGTGGTATGTGAAAGATGTTGGTAATAATCAACGACGTCTTTGCTGTCGGTAAAGTAATCTTGTCCGCCATGCACCACCAGCGTAGGCACCCGAAATGATTCGGCAGCGGGCTTCATATTATCGATCAAATCAGATAGATTCACCAGCAATCGGAGAGTGTGACGCTCGATGTGCCATGCATTTGTTTCTGATTGCTCATTGTGTGTTGAGGTGGCCGTCATTTGCACATCTTGCCCCCCCGAGAGAGTCCTCAACGATAAGCGAGCAGCAGGAAACATGGTGGCAATGCCGCGCACAACAATTTTTTTCCATGCATGAAAATCTTGGCGGAACCCCACCACTGGTGAGGTGATGATAATCGCATCACACGGCGGACGTTTGTTATTTGCCATATCTTGCTGATAAGCATTGGCTAAAATCAGCGCGCCCATACTTTCGCCTTGCCAGACGATCGTGGCTCGTGGGTGCTCTTTTCTCACTAGCTCCGTGAATGTGTTGAGATCATTAAACCAATTTTGTGGCATGTCGATATCGCCACGACGTTCGTGATTCGGGTCTAAACCCTGACCTCGGATATCGTAGGCATAAAGAGCTATTTCTGGGCGCTCTTTGATTAGGTAATTGCCGAGATTTTCATAGTCGATCGAAGCGCCGCAAAAACCGTGTAGGGCAATGATGACCGCTTTGGGTTCTGGGGCATGTTTGTCTGAGGTGATAAATTTCCGATACGAGAAACTTTGTTTGTCGATAGTGGTAAAGGTTTTCTCTCCCAATCTCGGTTTATCGTAAGCACGGGTTACCAGAGTATATTTGGGCTCGGAGTGGCATGAATTGCATATCAACACCATCACGCATCCTATAAGAGGCAGAAATTTGCCTAATAGATGGTGGGATGTGCGCTTCACGAAATTATGCTAGTTCATTTTTTTAAGCATGGCAATAGCAAGATGTCAAAATTGCCATGCTTTTCTAGCGCAATTATTTTTCGATGATTTGATAAATGGAGCCCGAGTGATCCACTAGAAATAATGATCCATCAAGGCCTTCGCCGAAAGAGGGGATTTGTTTAATTTTGCCCTTCTCAGGCTGCAATGATTCGGTGTGATCTTTGAAATCGGTGGCCTTGCCATTTTTTTCGACAAATGACCAGATGCGGGGATTTTGATAATCGGCAAAAATGTAGCGCCCTTGCAACTCCTTCACAGGTCCACGATAGAGGTAGCCGCCAGTGACCGACAAGCCTTCGCTCGGAGCCATTCCATGTTTGTAAACATACACCGGTTCGATGCTGCCTTTTGGTTTTTCGCCGCCCACGCCTTTCGCTGGGGTTTCAATGTCGCCCTCGCGCAGGCGCCAACCAAAGTTTGCACCAAAGCCTTCTTTGTGAGTGATGTGGTCGATTTCTTCCCAAGCATTTTGTCCAACATCACCGATCCAAAAATCGCCAGTAGTTTTATCAAAGGAACAGCGCCATGGATTGCGCACGCCATAGGCCCAAATTTCTGGTTTGGCATCGGACTTCTTCACAAAAGGATTGTCTTGCGGGACTTCGTAACCTTTTTCAGGAGCAACATTGATGCGCAAAATTTTCCCTAAAAAAGAGCCTAGGTCTTGCGCTCTTTTGTTAGGATCATTGCCCGATCCGCCGTCACCATTGGCGATGTAGAGCATCTTATCGGGACCAAATCCAATCCAGCCACCATTGTGATTTTGGAAGTCCTGTTTGAATCGCAAAATGATTTCTTCGTCTTTTGCCTCTACTTTGCCATCTTTCCAAGTGAAGCGGGAGATGCAGGTGTGGTGCTCTTTATCGACGTAGTTGATATAAAAGCGACCGCTCTTGGTGAAGTCTGGCGAGAATGCTAATCCCAGCATGCCTTCTTCATTTCCCGCGCGACTCACTTGATTGTGAATATCTAACAATATTTCTTTGTTGCCTGAGCTAGGGTCCACACTCGAGACAACACCATGTTGTTCAATCACCCAGAGTTGTCTAGCGGTTAGATTTGGCATTCCCACCCAGACAGGGCGTTGGAAGCCGTCAGCAATTTTTTTTGATGCTATTTCGGCAGAAGATAAGGCAATAAGGCTAAAGGTAATGGTGAGTGGAATAATTTTGTGTCGCATAATAAAAAAGAGATAGAGTAAAATTTTTGTTAGTCAATGATGAATTCCTAAGCTTATTGAGATAAAATAAAACGAGCTATTTTTTCATCGTCCTCGCCTGCGGCCCAGACGTGACGGAGGAAATCAGCAGGGTGGATGTTACCGTAAGTTTCAAGAAAATTTCGATCTCCTCCGCAACCATACATGATTTCCGGATCCAGTGTACCGCGTAATTTGGCGCGTGCTTTGCAAAGAATCCGCGGCAAGTAGGCGATGTCGGCAAGAGTGTCACCAAATGTGGGCAAGTCCTCAACCGTAACGATTTCGTTAGCGAATTTCCCTTTCTGTAATGTCAAGAAATAATCACGACGCACAGCAGCAATCAGTAATGCAGTGCTGGGAGTAGGCGCTTGGTAATCATTGAGGTCTTCGACAAAATCATAAAATTCGCGTTCTTTGTAGCCTATGGCAGCTAGTAGCGCTCGATCTTCGTCCGTGTAATAGCTGCTATAGTTTTTATCGCCGCTGGCGTGAATTGTCAGGCAATGGTTAAAAAGTGTTAAAAAATGGTCGTTCCACATAGATTCGTTAGATTAGTGATTTTGAGAAAAAGCTTGGTCATGAAGTGCATCAAGTGCGCTTTGTGGAATAGGCTGCGGATCTGGATATTCGAAAACTTCGTTTTCGTAGTTACGCAGCATCACGCGCCCAGGCTGGCGGTTGAGAATGTATTCTGGGTTGAGTGGGATTTTTCCACCACCGCCAGGACCATCGATTACATACTGTGGAATGCCGTATCCGGTGGTGTGACCGCGTAGTTTTTCAATGATATCTAGCCCCGCACTGACAGGAGTACGCAGGTGAGCAGAGCCATTGATCAAATCACACTGATACAAATAATATGGACGCACACGACACATCAACAATTTGTGAACCAGAGCGCGTTGGATGACGGGATTGTCGTTAACGCCGCGTAACAGCACTGATTGATTCCCTAACGGAATTCCTGCGTGGGCTAGACGAATCAATCCAGCTTTTACTTCATTTGTTAGTTCACGTGGATGATTGGTATGGATGGAAACAAACAGTGGATGATGCTTTTCTAGCATGGCACACAATTCTGGAGTGATGCGCTGTGGCAAAAAGATCGGAATGCGCGAACCAATACGCACAAATTGAATGTGCGGAATCGCCCGCAGACGAGTCAAAATAAGATCTAACTTATTATCGGACAGCAGTAGCGGGTCACCTCCCGAAAGCAGGACGTCACGTATTTGAGGATTTTTTTCAATGTAACGGAAAGCTGCTTCCCATTGAATCTCCAGGTGCTGTTCGCCCACTCCTGAGACCACACGCGAACGGGTGCAGTAGCGGCAATAAGATGCGCAGCGATCAGTCACCAAAAATAAAACTCGATCAGGGTAACGGTGCACTAGTCCAGGCACGGGCATGTGGCTATCTTCGCCACAAGGGTCTGCCATCTCTTCTGGCGCTGTCCATGCTTCTTCGATTCGCGGAATGACCTGCCGACGAATCGGACAATCAGGGTCGTTGCGATCGATCAGTTGAAAAAAATGCGGCGTGATCGACATCGCCAATTTGGTGCCAGCTAATAATACGCCAGCACGTTCCTCATCGGTCAAGGTCATGCGTGATTCCAGATCACTAAGCGTGGAAACGCGATGTTTTAGCTGCCATCGATAATCATTCCAATCACTGTCTGCCACATCTGGCCAAAGATCGCGCGGCGCAGTAGAAAAAGGAGTGAGTGATTCGTATAGTTCCTCGTCGGTCATGTTTGAAGTGCCAATCATACTGCTAGATCATCACTTGTCAAATCACCTTGCGGTATTCTTTGCGAAAATTTACGATTTCTTCGCTGACAAAACTAGCGCAATTGCTATAAAATTGAATATGCACCTGCAAGCAAAAGGTTTCGGTAAATTCGCGATTCTTCGCTTGATAGGCTGGACTTGCATCGCGTTTTGCTTGTCACTGGGGCGCCCTATTTTCCATCTGGTTAATGCCATCGTTCAAGACAAACATGATCGTCCTCCAGTAGCTCGCGAACGAGTGAATGATGCATCTCATTTCAATGATACTGCCGTGAAGGTGGTTCTCGATGTGCCGGGCAGTATGGCAGAAGCAGAAGATTTTCTTCGTAAAATTTTAGTTCGCGCACAAACGGAAAAAACTCATGTATCCCTCGGTGGTGCTCGCCATACGATGGGAGGGCAAACAATTCTCGACGATTCGTTGCATGTGAACATGTTGCCATTGAACGCAGTTTCTTTATCAGAAAATCACGAGGTATTGCATGCCGAAGCAGGAGCAAGGTGGTCACAGATTTTGCCATTTCTTGATCGCCATGGTCGTTCGATCGAGGTCATGCAATCGAACAATACGTTTACGATTGGCGGTTCGATTAGTGCGAATTGTCACGGTTGGCAATTTGATAAGCCGCCGATCGCCGCTTCGGTGATATCGCTGCGCTTGATGCTTGCAGATGGCTCGATTCAGCGATGCAGTATGGATGAAAACAAAGAGTTGTTCAAACTCGTGCTTGGCGGCTATGGGCTTTTCGGAATCATTCTCGATGTGGAATTCAAAACAATCCCCAACCAACTATTGTCGCGGAAATCAGTTGTGGTGCCCACTTCTCGTGCACTAGCCGCATTTGATCAACTGATCGGCGAGCAAGACAATGTTCGAATGGCCTACGCTCGGATGTCGATTGCGCCTACCTCGCTTTTCGACGAGGTGATGATCACCACCTATATAGAAAAGGAAAACGAGCCCATTCCGCCTCTTACTGATTGGGTGGAAACGCCATTTTCGCGTGTAGTTTTTCGCGGCAGTGTGGGCAGTGACTATGGCAAAAAAGTGCGCTGGCAAGCAGAGACCAAACTTGACGATTTTCTCGGTTCTGACCTAACCACGCGCAATCAACTTCTGAACGAACCGTCCGAATGGTTTTTGAGCGCATCAGCCGCGCGCACGGACATTTTGCATGAATATTTTGTCCCCCGAAATCATTCTTCTGCGTTTTTGGCTCAAGTAAAATCGATCATTCTCCGGCATCAGGCCGATCTCACGAACATCACGGTGCGTGAAGTCGATACGGATCAAGTGAGCTTCTTACGCTATGCGGATGGTCCGATGTTTTGTTTTGTGATGCTTTTCAATCAAGAAATTGGCCCCGCAGCCGAGAGATCCATGGCCAAGATCACGCGGGAGTTGATAGATTCTGCGCTAGATCATCATGGCCGATATTACTTACCTTATCGATTGCACGCGACTGATGAACAACTACGACGAGCTTACCCGCAATTTGGACAGTTTGTTGAGAGAAAACGCCACTACGATCCGCAAGAGATTTTCAGCAATCAGTTTTGGCAAAAATACAGCCGTTAGAACAATAAAACAATCAATTAAAACGACCGTTTTCCTTGTTACGCGGGGCGTAATGTGTCCAAGTAGGCAAATGCAGAACGCAGAAAGCCTACTGCCGCTGCAGCACCTGATGATTTGACTAGCAATTCTAGACCAATCGACATAGAGATGATCAAACTTGCTTCTTCACTTGCCTTAATAGCGGAGTGTATCGTTCGATTTTTTTGACCGATGGTCAATGAGGCCTCGATTCCTTCATGCCATTGCCCATAGAGTTGCTGTATTTCCTGCGCTAACAGCACTTCTGAGTGGGGCACAGAGGCTGCAAGAGTCGCAATGGGGCTGCCGACAAATTCGCTGCTTGGCGTTTGCTCGATAACGCGCACTTGCTCTTGAAGGATTTTTTTCAAAGTCTCGATTGGACTGATATCGATCTGGGACAGAGGAGTAAGCCATGCGCTTTCCAAGAGCGGTGGTAAAGTTTCCTTGATCCAGGTGAGAGCCAGATCTTCTTTCGAGGAAAAATGATGAAACAAGCATCCTTTGGTCACGTTAGCACGCTCGACAATCGTATTTACTCTAGCAGCTGTGATGCCGAGTTCGCAAAACTCCAAACCCGCTGCTTTCAAAATCAGCGCACGAGTGCCGACAGGATCTTTCTTTCTCGCCATGGGCGCATTCTAGCAAACCAACTGGTTGGAGGGAAGGAAATTAGATGATTTTTTTCGTTCACTTTCGATCATCGATGAAACGCCACTGTGGTTTGGCATCGCGTGGCAATTTTTGGTCAAGTATCGCAGCTCGAATCAATTCGATCGGAATCGGCCCTTCGGTGAGAACGCGATCGTGAAATTGTTTTTCAGTCAATTTTCCTGGTCTAACTAGTTCTTTTTGCAGTGCATTTAATTGGATTCCCCCTAACAAATAACCACATTGGTAAAGAGCTGGGTAATTACCACTAATGTAACGCCGCACTTCACTAGTAGCGCCTAATTTTTCGTGACCAACGCGTTCGATGAGAAATTGGATCATCTGCTCCGGTGTCATTTTTCCTAGATGGAAATTGAGCGAAACGATGATGCGAGCACAGCGGTGCATTTTCCAAAAAAGAAAACCAATACGATCTTCTGGAGTTTGCGGATATTGCAGATCCCACAGGCGCATTTCCCAATGCAATGCCCAACCTTCCACTAGAAATGGTGTGTTGAACGCGCTACGCCATGTTCGATTGCGATCAGCAAGGAAACGTTGCAAATGATGACCTGGAATGAGTTCGTGTGCCACCACCACTCGTAAAAAGTGTAGATTGTTGCCGCGCATCGCCATCTGTTTGTCTTCATGATTCATGTCTTCATGGGCATAAGCGACGAGCACCCCTTGTCCACCGTAGGCGACATAAGGATTCATCTTCTGGGTAGCGGGATCGGACATGCGAGTATTCCAAAACTCCTCACAGAGCGGCGGCACCGTAACGAGGTCGTTTTCTTTGACGAATGCGATGCTTTTCATGGCTTGATCGCGCACCATTTCATCTTGCGTGCCGACAGCAGCATAATCATTTTTTACTTTTTCTAATGCTTTTTTCCAATCGTCACCGCAATTCATTTCGCGGGCATTCTTTTTCATCTCTGCTTCACACCAAGCGAATTCACGGTTGGCAAAAGCGATCAATTCGTCTGCGGTATAATCAATCGACTCATGCGCCAATTCTTGCGTAATGCGTTCGGTTCCAACGGCGCTACCGATCAATGGATCATTTTCACCACCAGTTTGCTTGGCAATTTTTTCGCGTAGTTGCTTGACATAACTGTCCATTGCGGCGGAGGTCGCAGCCCATGGTTTTTTTACCCACCAGGAGAAATTGGGAACGAAGCCTTCTTGTTGTCCGATTACAAAACCCAAGTGCTCTTTCCACTCGGTCACTTGTTTCGCCACAGAAAGTGCCTGCACGGCAGTGAGGGTGATCTTCTCAGGATGTTCGAGTTTTTTCTGCAACTCTGGCAACTTCTGTAGAATGCTATTGAGTACTTCCGCTGTTTCTTCGCCACTGATCTTTGCTCGCTGTTGGTGCTTGAGCAGCAAATCTTCGGCCTGTTCCGAAAATGGCAGCCAGTCTCGCGATTCTTTGCTATTTTTGTTTTGTGCCTGGATGATGTTTCGATTGCGCGTGATTTCACGATGCAACAAAATCCAATCAATGCGATTTTCGGTATCCATGGCATCGAAATCAAGATCGGCCAAGTGTTGCTCCCATGTGGTGAGAAATTGCAATTTTCGAGCGGTGGCTTTTTCCCCCGCGCAATGAGCTAGGCCTAATTGCACAGATTGATCATCAGCCTGCCATTGCTCGATTACATCTCGCATTTGTGGTCCATTTTCCGCATGAGAAATGCCGCAAATCATGGCAAAAATGGCGAACCGACGAAGTCGAATCATTGGGAAAGAAGTTGCATAAAAGACAGACATAGAAGTAAGCGTGTGAACTGAAACTACCGTTACAACTTCATCCGTCAAGAGCATCCTTGCATCGCGAAAGTAGCGTCTCGTATAATATTTGATAGCATAGGTTAATTCCTAGGATTTTTCTTTTGGCTGAAATCGTTTTCATGATAAATTGATCGCATGAAAAATTTCATGTTTGCCACCTTGGGAGCTTTACAGCTTGTGTTTGCTCAGGACTGGGATGATGGACACGCGCGTGCGGAACTGCTGTTGGTATCGGAAAATTATCAAGCTGGCGCTAGTTTGCAAGCGGCAGTTCGCATCACTTATGAAGATGGCTGGCACGGTTATTGGATCAACCCCGGGGAAGGGGGCATGAAGACCGAAATCAAGTGGAACCTGCCCGCAGGATGGGCGGCCGGACCACTGCAATTTCCAACACCGTCTCGTGAAATGACTGGTGAACTCGCGTGTTACGGCTATGAGGGCGAGGTCGTGATCCCGGTTCTTCTTTCTGTTCCTGCCAATGCTTCGGGTGATGTGAAGTTATCCGCTTCACTAAGTTGGCTCGCCTGTAACGATAAGGGTTGTGCGCCTGGTGATGCAATAATTTCTGCGGTAATCCCAGCGGGTGACAAACAGTCAAGTCAGCATTTTTCTCTCATTCAGCAATCGCTCGATCAACTACCAATGGCGAATGATGAAATTATAGTAACTGTCGAAGAAACAGTAACAGGAAAAATCGCGATAACCCTTACCAATACTGGCGAATTTGATCTAGCGGATGCACAAATTTTCCCCATCACCGAGCAAGCGCTCGATCCGAAAGAGCCAATCAAGTTGAAAAAAATCGCAATGGGATTTCAAGCAATTGTCAATAAAAACGAATATGCATCAGGTCCTTTAAAAGACCTACAGTTATTAGTCGCGGGCAAATCACTCAAACGCGCGATCGTTCTCAGTTGGAGAAAAAAATAGCAGGATTTTTTTGACAGAGGAAAATATTGCGCCACATTTTACCTCATGAATTTCTGACAGCAATTCATACAAAAAACAAACAACCAAACCAAATAACACAATGATCACAGCAAAAAATATGTTCGCTGCTATGGTGAGCGCAATCACCATCACGGTATCCGCACACTCGGCAGAAGTTGGCAAAGCCGCACCAGAATTTTCTGCCAAAGATGCAAAGGGCGCGGAAGTCTCGCTCGCGAGCTTGAAGGGGAAAATTGTCGTGCTTGAATGGAACAATCATGGCTGTCCCTTCGTTGCAAAACATTACGCATCGAAAAATATGCAAAAACTCCAGGAAAGTTACACGGGTAAAGGCGTGGTGTGGATTACGATCAATTCATCATCCAAAGCGAGCGGGAGTTTTGTGGATGATGCCACATTCATCAAGATGTCCGAGGAAAAGGGCAGCAAAGCATCACATTTGATCGCTGACGAATCGGGCGTGATTGGCAAAGCCTATGGCGCCAAAACTACTCCACACATGTTTGTCATCGATAAAGAGGGATTGCTTGCATACAACGGAGCCATCGACAGCAAAAAGTCCACCAGTATTGATGTCATTGCTGGTGCGGAAAATTACGTTGCTCAAGCGCTTGACGCGCTAATTGCGGGCAAACCTGTAGCAACAACAAAAACCGAGCCTTACGGGTGCGGTGTGAAATACTAAAAGATTTCTTTACATAACGCGCTGGTCAGTAGATCAGCGCGTTTTTTTTATTCCTTTACTCCGGTGCATCCGTAGGACGGCTCGGTGGCGCATTGATTGGCTCTGGTAGCGGACCAGTGCCAGCGTCGCCGACAGCTGATTGCGTGCGAATCGCCTCAGCGATGGATTTTGCCAGTTGTTGACGATATCCATTGCTGCTGCAGAGCTGCGCTTCGGAAGCATTGCTTAGGTAGCCACACTCGATCAGCACACAGGGGATTTCCGGATTGCGAGTGAGGCGGAGTCGACGTCTCACCAACTCACGATTGGCTCGTTCTGCGGGACTAGTCGCTTCCATCGCCGATTGCAAATGAGTGGCGAGACCGTGGCTATCAACGCGCCAATAATATGTTTCTGGCCCCCGCACTTGTTGCGGACCACTATTGAAATGCACGCTTACTAGGACTGCATCGCCATAATGATTTGCACGGACGACTCGGTCATCCAGATCGATGAATTCGTCGCTATTTCGCATTAAAATGGTTTTGAACGAGCCACCGAGCTCTGACTTGATGCGCTTGACCATGTCGAGAGTGAGATCTTTTTCTTTCGTCCCGTCCATGGACTCACTGCTCCGCTGTCTTTGCCGCCATGACCAGCATCGAGGATCACCGTCGTAAATCCTTTCGGGCCAGGGCGATGCCCCCATACATCTGGTCCATTGCTAGAGGGAGCGGAGGAACTGGAGCAGGAACTGAAAAAAAGTGCGATGCCAAGAGAGGATAAGGTGATGAGTTTCATAAGTTATAGTAAGAACTGCGTTAGCTGAGAGGATGAAATAGTTTTGTTAGCGAAACAAGCAGGAATTGAGAGCAATAAAAAAAGGCATGTGCCAGAGCACATGCCTTTGCTAAATGAAGCTAAAAAATTCGATTAGAAGTTATAGCGAGCACCGATTTCGAAAGCGATGTCGTTTTCCAAACTGATGTCAAATTCATTGTCACCACCGAAATCAAGATCGTCTAGATACATCCAACGAACGCCGCCAAAAATTTCGAATTGTGCGTTGATGTTGTACAGTAGGCCTGCGGATGCCTGTGCAATGAAACCACCATCTGAGGTATCTTCACCGCCATCATCATATTTTGCATTAGTGAACGCATAGCCCACACCTGCTGTCAGGTAAGCGCTCAAAGGACCATATACTGGACGTTCAAATTTGATATTCATTGTTACAGGAATAAACTCCAATTCGAAGTCTGTGTAGCCCCCATCACCTTGCTAAGTGATTGTTCCATCACCCTGTGCAAATCCAACTTCTAGATAAGCCGCCAGATCGCATCCGAGCACTTGCATGCCGAGGTCGCGACCAAGTTGAACTGTGTAAAGATCAAAGTCTACGTCGTCTGATTTGTAGTCTTGATCATAATCTTGGAAATTGCTCCCAAGATCTGCACCAGTTTCTGATTGTCCATAAGTACCACCTACAAACCAACCACCAAGGGTAGGTGCTGAAGGAGGTGTAGGTGTCATTACTTCTGCGGTGGTATCTGCAAATGCGGTAGCTGTCATTGATGTAGTAGCAGCTAATAGGGTTAATGTTTTCATTAGTACCCAATACTTAAGTTAGCTTAGTTAATTTTGGAAGTTTTAATTTCGTAATAATGAAAAAAATTCATCGATCTTATTTCAGCGACATCAAGTAGCTAAAGAGGTCTTTCGATTGTTGTTCCGTGAAAGAATCTAACAAGCCCTCTGGCATGAGACTTTGACGAAGGAATTGTGTGTTTGCTATATCTTTGCGCTCGATCCTTTTGTCACCAGCTCCCATTTGTCGTACGATGATCGCGTCTTTGTCTTCGCTCACAAAAAATGCATCGGTGAGCGATCCATCTTTCATTTCCACGCGAAAAATCCTATATCCAGGCTCGATGGCTGCGTTTGGCGTGAGGATATTGCGCACGATTGCCTCTGGCCCCATGGCGCCGACACTGCTCAAGTTCGGACCAATTTGACCCCCTGCGGCACCAAACTGATGACATGCCATGCACAGAGCTGCGAGATTTTTCCCCTCACTCACATTTCCTCCTGCTTTGGCGAAATTGAGGTATTGTTGGTATTTTTTATCAAAGACTGCCGCATCTGCAACGCTCATCACGGGGGGGAGATTGACGCTATTCGCCAAGCTTACATGCTCGTTTAGTGCTCCCCAGCCTTTGTCACCGCTGCCGTTGTAAAGCAATGTAGCGTCGGTTGTCGTGGCTATGCTGCGATCAAAATTAGCACGAATTTGATCCGCGCTGCGGGCGACATTCCATATCCGATATTCTGCGAATTGCCCACTGGTGCCTTTTGTTGCTGTGCTCCATCCAATGTTGACTTTATCAATGGCATGGGCGGCGGGTTTGGAATCTGCATTATCAAGTTCACCGTTGATGTAGATTTTGAACATTCCCTTGTCATCGCGAGTGGCCGCAACATGAGTCCATAAGTCGGCGATGATTTTTTTCTTCGCGATCAAGACGTCGCCACCATGCGAACCTGTATAAATGCGGAAAGCATCTCCAGCAAAATTCAAGTCAAGTTGATCTGCAGCGCCTCCCAGGCTATCACAATTTTCGATTCCTTTCGCGAGTTTTACCCAAGCCTCAAACGTAAAGGCCCCGGGCAATGTGATGTTGGTGGGGATCCATGCAGCCTCTTTCCCATCGAAGTTAAGCAATGGGCGATACATGCTGCCAAGACCGGTTAACAATTGTTTGAGCGTAGCATCATCATGAAGAATTGTCTGAAGGCGGTCGATTGTGATCGAGTTAAGTTTCTTGGGATCGATTTTTCCACCAAGGCAAGCTTGCACAAGGGCAAGGGCACCTTCTTTGTTAGAGCACAATGAATCAAGGATCAGTCGTTGCGTCAGCGGAGCAAGTTTCTCGTAATAGGAAAGCGCCAGAGAGGCGGCATTCGGTTTGCGCGATGAAGCAAGTGCTTTGATCGCTGCGGTCTGCACAGGTTCTTTTTCCTTTTGATAAATGTTAGATAGCAGGGTGGGATCGCCGTTTTGCTGGATCGCGATTGCTTCTAATGCAGCGATTTTAATCTCCGTGTCTGGACTCGATTGGGCGAGTTTCATCAATCGATCACCGCTATTAGCCAAAGCGAAAGCTGAGCTGAGGGCAATGGCTTGTTTCACATCTGCCACCGTACCTTTGAAAAGTTGATCCACTGTATCAACGAGTAATAATTGAATGCGCTCGGGTGAAATGCGATTTTTGTTTTTCACTAACGCATCCATGATGGTTTGGCTAGTGGCCGCATTGGCGATACCAGCACGCAAGGCATCTTGGATCGCTGGTTGATCGATGGCTTGAACGAGGCGCAGCACTTCTTCCGCATTCGGCGCGCGTTTGAGTTTTCCTAGTTGGCCGGCAATGATACTTGCGCCATTCTCTGGAGGAAGCGCTAGTGCGGCAAGTAGCAAACTTTCCACGGGGAGTTTTTTCGCTTCTTCAGTCTGAAAAAATCCATTGAGCTCCGCGGGGTATCTTTCGAGAAAGAGACGCACTAAGTAGCGTTCGTATTCGCGGTCATATGCTTCACGCACAAGAATTGGTTTTCCTCCTCTTGTTCCAGGTGCTAGCGGTGAGTTCAGCGCACTGGCGTCAAAATCTAACAAAGTCCGAAATATAGGATTTTTATCCGTAGTAACGCTCAATAAGTAACCAAGGCTGTTGATTGCTTCACGACGCACATTTTTTGCAGGATCTTGTCGAAGAACAATGAGCTGTGGAGTGAGGACTTTGAGCTCAGCGAGACTACGCGCCGTTTCGCGGCGCAGGTGAGCGTCTTTTGATGTGGCAGTTTTGGCCAATTGCTCGGCACTCGCAGCCGTAGCCCATAGCGACGAAACGCCTTTGATCTCTGAGAGTTTTATTTTACGATCGGCCATCGTTTGTGCCGCTATTGTTGTTTGCGCTAACGAGGGAGATTGTAGTTTCTCTAACAATTGAGCATCTGTGAGTTTGGTGAAATCAGGCACCGCGAAGGATTGTTGCTGGGTATGCTTGATGCGCCAGATGCGTCCGCGAACTTTATCACGATCGGGGTGGGCGCGTGGCACTTCGTTATGGCTAATGATTTTATTGTACCAATCGACAATATATACGCAGCCATCTGGCCCTAAAGTCATCGCGACCGGTCGAAACCATGGGTCATCACAAGTAACAAAATCACCAAGTTTATTGAACTGCAAATCGGTGAGATAATGCTCGGGCGATGGTTGATCGCGCATCATCTCTACTGTGTTGATGCGACTGGTGATCGGATTCGCCACGAGCATAAGATTGTTATAAGGGGCTGGGTAGGCACCTTGTTGATCAGTGAGACAAAGACCACTAAGCCCCGTGCCACCGAAGCGTTGTTTGACAAAAGTTGCTGGGAATTCCGGTGCATAACTTTTCCATTGAGCATTGGAGCAACCAGGGTAATTGCCATATTCGTGAAAAGGCATCACGCCGTAACCAAAGTCATTGGCCTCTTGGATGAATGACTCACCATTTCGATCCATCACCAGTCCCCAGATATTGCAGGGACCGTTCGAGGTGATTTCAAACTCGCTACCATCAGGACGGAATTTCGCCATTCTCGTTTGGTCAAACTTGATCGCTTTTTCTAATGGATCGGCGGGACGTTTGACTTTACTGTAGTTGAAAGCACCTTGAGCCATCCAGATCCATCCACCTGGAGCGCGGGTGAATTGATGAGGGAAAAGATGAGAGTCCTGCACTCCAAAACCTGTGAGAATTACTTCGCTCTGGTCTGCTTTATTGTCATGATTGGCATCCGTAAGTTTTACAATATCGTGCCCATGCAGTGCGTAGCATACAGAACCATCACCCCATGGGAGAATCCCTAACGGAATCGCTAGTCCATCAGCGAAGGTGAAATCTGGCTTGAGACCGCTTGACGGAATTTTTTTATCAAAGAGATTTTCGCGATTATAAATGAGAATTTTATCCTTTGCTTTACTGGCATAAAGTGCATCAGCAATGGCAGCGTTTTCGTTAGCATCCACGGGGTATTCAAGAGCAGTTTGTGTCCACATGCGTCCGCGTTGATCGAAATAAACAGAAATGAATTTGCCTACTTGGTTGGCGGGATCCTCGGCGGCGACGAGTTCGATTTCAAATCCTGGAGGAAGATGAAATGCCGATTTTTGCTCTTCTGGTGTTTTCGGTTGAGCATTCTGGATCGGTGTCATTTTTGGTTCTGGGGCAGCCTTGAATTCTGCTGTGGCCGGCAACTCGGTGATCATGATGTTTTTGAATTGCGTTAACAATTTGCCACCGCCATGAACTTGAAATCCTATCAAGCCAGATTGCGCGATCGTCGCATCGGTCTCGGTGTAATCGAGCGCGGGCACACCATTGATCCAACTGCGGATGCGCTTTCCTTCACAAACAATACGGTAGTCATTCCATTCCCAATCTTTTGCGGTGGCCTTGACCGCGGCTGCATCAACTGGTTCACCGACCACGCGATTGCGCCGTGATTCGTCATAAAGTTTACCCCACCAGCCAATGCCGGCATCGACTTGATAACCGCTCATTTCAGAATTGTTAGGCACGCGAGTGCTACGGATTTGCACACCAGAATTCATGAACCCTTCACCTTTTGTCAGCTTGATGCTGAGTGTTAATTCATAGTTTTGATAACTTTTCGTGCTGGCTAAAAAACTGTTGTAAGGGACTTTTTCCGTGAGCGAACCGCCTGTAATCATGCCGTCCTCTACACGCCACCATTTTTCTTCGCCTTTGCGAATCTCCCAACCTGCTAATGTTTTCCCATCGAAAAGAGGGGTCTGAGCATGGAGAAATGTCGTAGCGCATAGCGCAATGAGATAAAATTTCATGTAATTGTTAGATTGATGAGTTAGACATTAAAATCGAAAACAACGAGCCGTTCTAAACGAGGTGCTACGATTTGCCGCACTCGCTCATGCTCGGGGTGGGGGAGGTATTCATCGCGGCTTTTCGCGGAATCAAATGACATAATAAATCCATGCGTAAAACCATCATTGAGGCCTTCGGCACTCTCGTAGGTTCCGTGCTCCATGCTGAGCAATCCGGGGATTTGACCGACCATGCCAGCCATTTCGCGGAAGCATTGATCGATTTGTTCTTGGGTAATTTCTGGTTTGAATTGGAATACGCCGTAGTGTCTGACCATGATATTGTTAGTTTCTAGCTTATTGTTTTTGGATAAAGTGAATAATTTTCGCGCAGAGACGCGGAGACGCAGAGAAAGAGGAGTTTGAATGAGCGGTGTTGATTTTTGCTTGAGATTGGGTTGGTAGTTTTTGTTGTGGCTTTATTGGTTTGAGAGCTTGATGTTTTCGAGTAGCTGTTCCGCGCAAGCAATCGCAAAACTGCGACTGTTAATGGTTTCCGGTAGTGAAATAACGGGGATTTTTGCGTGTTGATGGATCGCTTGAAAAAGCGCCTCATCGGCTGCGGCATCGTAGAAAGGCTGTCCTTTTTCACTAATCACGCTAATTCCTTTTTCGGGAATCATGAGAGTGATAGGCACTTTGTAATGATTGGCTTTTTCTGCGATAATTTTGCCAAGTTCAGCAGACTCTTCGGCACTGGTGCGCATCAAAGTCACTTGCGGATTGTGGATATAAAAATTTCTCTCAGCAAATTTTTCAGGGACGGTTTCTTTGGCTCCAAAGTTGACCATATCGAGACATCCAGGGGCGATTACAGTAGGAACACCAGCCAATGCTGCTGCATCGAGACGTGTAGGACCTGCACCTAGTGTGCCGCCCACATATTCATCTGCCCACTCGGTGGTGGTAACATCGAGCACACCGCTCACCATGCCGCTAGCGATGATGTCTTCCATTGCCTTTCCTCCTGCACCAGTGGCGTGGAATACCAGTACTTCGTAATCTGCATTTTCTAACACTTCTTTCGCATGATTGATGCACTCGGTGGTGTTACCAAACATGCTAGCGACGATGATCGGTTTGCTTTCGGTACTTTCGATTGGTGTTTCCACCATGGCGCAGATCGCCGCTGCGGCGCGGCTAAATACCATGCGTGAGATTCGATTGAGTCCCGCGACATCGACGATGGCTGGCATCATCGCAATATCTTTAGTTCCGAGATAATGTGCGGTGTTGCCACTGGCGAGTGTGGACACCATCAGTTTGGGAAATCCTAGTGGCAGTGTGCGCATACCAGCGGTCGCAAGCGCGGTTCCTCCTCCTCCGCCAAGAGAAATAACGCCATGAATTTTTCCTTCACTAGCCAATTTTTCTAACAAAAATGGAATCGCTTGGGACATCGCAACCACACATTCGCCGCGATCATGTCGCTCTAGCAATGGCTGCAAATCAACCCCAGCAGCTGCGGCCACTTCAAAACGTGTGATATCGGGTTCGATGACAGGTTCATCCCCAGTGCCCAAGTCGATAAGCAAAGCTTGATGGCCACGCTGACGAATCAACTCAGCTACGAAGGCGTGTTCGTGGCCTTTCGAGTCTAGGGTTCCTATTACGGCGATGGTGGACATTGTCTCAATTAGTGTTTCCTTTTTACGGGAATGGCTTTGAATTGTTTTGTGAGATCGACTAACGAGTTTTCGACAGCCATGCGCTCAAGGCTGGATGCTCCGACGAAGCCAACGCAATCGGTGTGTTCATTGATGTAAGCGGCATCTTCGGGAGTATTAATCGGACCACCATGACTCAGGAAAATGATGTCTTTTCGCACCGTGCTAGCAGCATCGATGATGGTCTGGGTGCGCGCAGCTGCTTCAGGCAAGGACATCGTGGCATCGACAACTCCAATAGATCCGCCAACAGTAGTGCCAGCATGAGCAATGATGACATCGGCTCCCGCTTCCGCCATCGCAATGGCCTCCTCTGGTGCATCGACATAAACAATGCTAAAAAGATCCATGCGGCGAGCGAGTGCTACCATCTCAAATTCTTTCTTCACGCTCATGCCCGTTTCTTCGAGTATTTGGCGGAATTTACCATCGACAATGCAATGAGTAGGGAAATTATTCACACCACTAAATCCCATGTCTTTTACCTTGCCTAGCCAATGCCACATGCGACGACGAGGATCTGTCGCGTGCACACCACAAATCACAGGGATTTCTTGCACCACTGGCAATACTTCGAATTCGCCAATCTCCATCGCGATGGCATTGGCATCGCCATACGACATCAAACCAGCCGTGGAGCCGTGGCCTGACATACGGTAACGTCCAGAATTGTAAATGATGATCAGGTCGGCACCGCCTTTTTCGATAAACTTCGCGCTAATGCCAGTGCCAGCTCCGGCTGCGATGATGGATTCTCCTCTTGATAGAGTATCATGAAGACGCTCTAACACTTCTGTGCGCGTGTAGGGATTTCCTACTCCTGTCCATGGATTGGGCATATGATTTAGATTGGGTCGATTCTCGCCTGCGTTCAAACGAACTTAGACATACTACTCTATAACGCGTATTGATCCATAGTTTATTCCCACTATTAAATGCTCAAAAACCACATTAATGTATCCAAAAAATCTATCAAAAACATTAAAATAATTGCATTATTGTTTGAAATACACATATTTATGGCATAGTTTAATGAAGAAAAAATTCGTAGAGGTGGAAATTCATCACGATGAGCAGATGCTCGGAAAAGCGCGTTTTCATGTTGTGAAGTCGGATGTTTCCGATGATCGATCATGGCTAGAAGAAATGCCCTTATGCGAGCAGTTGAAGAAACACCATATTGCCCATGTGGGGATCATGCACGCCGTGGCTCCTTTTCGTATTACCCGCACTGATCAATCGGGAACATACATGATGGCATGCATTTCTGGATCTGGCTTAGTAATGGTCGATGGCAAGTGGGAAGAATTGATCGCTGGTCAGGCATGTTTATTGCCTCCCTTTGTCAAAAATACTTTCCGCTGCATTGCGAAAAAAGAGTGGCAATTCTGTTGGGTTCGTTATCTGGAAAGCCGTGAGCGCACTCCGATCATTTCAGCAAATACCCCAGTATTAGGAATCTATGATCATGGGCCAATTTATCGCGCTATCCAAGGACTAAAAGCTGAGTGTGTAGGTGAAAACTCCCCAATACTTCAAGAGCAATGGGTTGATTTGATTCATCATTATGTCATCCGTTTTGCTCAACCATATCATTCTGATCCTCGTCTCGTCGCGCTGTGGCGTGAAGTGGAAAAAAATCTCGCCTTTTCATGGACATTGTCCGTTTTTGCACAATTCTCACATGTGAGTGAAGAGCAACTAAGGCGTCTGTGTCAGAAAAATTTAGGACGAAGTCCGATGCAGCATCTAACATTTCTTCGTATGCAAAAAGCAAGGTCTTTGCTCACGACGTCAGATGAAAAGATCGAGACCATTGCCCACTTAGTAGGATACGAAAGTGCTTTCGCTTTTTCTAACACTTTTACAAAATGGGTCGGCTGGAGGCCTTCAGAACATCGGCGCTAACGATAATCATTTCAATTTTTCCAAGTCCAACGCGACAAACCGAATGGAATGATACGCTGCGGTTTCGTAAAAACAGAAAAATTTTTCATCTGATAGGCGAATCAAGCACGAGTAAGCAGCTCCGTTAGGCTCAATCACAAAACTGAGCGGCCAAGTTGCGCCATCGTCAAAGCTCGCTCGCACCGTCATGTTGGCACGTTTTTGCTCATGCGCTGCATTGCTAAAAAGTATCACTCCGGGCTGCTTATCTGTTTTCCAAGAAAGTCGACGGATGCTTGCCTGGCAGATCGGATCAATCAGAGCCTTCTCGTTGCGTTGTGAGTGCCATGTTACGCCGCCGTCATCACTAAGGGCAACCTTACGACAGCGAGTATTCCGGTCTGCGCTTCGCATATTTAACATGAGTTTGCCGGATTCTAACTCTACAACTTCAGATTCGTTCGTTTGGTTCTCAGGTGAATTTCCGCCGAGTTGCCATGTTGCACCATGATCGTCCGAGAAGATCACATGCGAGTAGTAATGGTTTGTGATTGCTTCTACATGGTCACAAGCGATCACCAACCTACCCTGATTTTTGCCGTGTTCGATTTGGATCCCTGCACCTGGTCCGGTGGCGTACCATGTCCAGTTTACCTTTTTAAGCACCCGCGTCCATTCTTTTGCTTTACTCCAAGTGACACCATCATCGTGCGACTCTAACAAAAAAACGCGACGTGTATCTTTACTGGATCGCTTGATGATCTCTCCTTCCTGATCATCTCCGCGATTCCATGTGCAGAAGAGAAAAATAGTCCCCGTTTTTTGATCCACCACAGGGCAAGGGTTGCCACAGGTGTTTTCTCCATCGTCCCAGACAATTTGTAATGGAGACCACGTAACGCCTCCATCGGTTGATCGGCGCAACACCACGTCAATATCACCTGTATCAACAGCAGATTTTTTTCTCCCCTCACAAAATGCAAGCAGAGAACCTTTGTTGGTCTTTAGAGCTGCAGGGATACGATGACTAGCGTATCCAGCTGAGTTCGCCATGAACAAGTCTTGGCCCGTTTCCTCAGCCGACGCAAAGCTGGCAAAGCATACCAATGAGATAATGAACCGTTTTATCAACAACATAAATCGATTTTAGATACACGAGAATCCGATTGACTCTATCACAATCCACAAAAATTATGATTGCCTATTCTTCACCGATTCCAAGGCGCGCGTGCAAGCAGCAGGCCCATGCCGCACCAGTCTGTGATGCCTGCAAAGATTAGACCTGCGCCAACAAACGCTGATATGCCAAAAAAGGCACGATCGATCAGCAATCCTAACAGCACTCCTGTCAGCACCAATAAGCCTGCGGCAACGCGGACTTGGCGCTCCAGACTAATCACGTTACTGTCACCTTTTTTGCACGCTAGATTTTGCTTGAGGCAAGCCACCGTGCCGCCTTCCACAACAATAATGTTAGAGAAGCCCTCTTTCAAAAATTGTTCGGCCGCACGGCAAGCGCGCTGACCAGAATGGCATAGAATATGAACAGGGGAATCCGCCTCGAGTGCGCCTTGTTGGAACATTTTTGTCGGTGATAGTTGATCGAGTGGCACATTGATCGCGGTTTCAATGTGCACTTGATTGAACTCAACGGGTGTGCGCACGTCGATGAGTTGCAGCGATGGATCATTGAGTTTTTCCTTTAGTTGTTGAGCTGTGATCGTATTCATAAATTTATTTTGTTAGATTTGATGGTGAGCTCCTCCCAGAATACTTCTGGCATCGAAGCCATTATTGGCAAGAATTCTTGCGGCGAAGTAACTCGTTTTGCCCATTTGACAAATCGTGAACACTGGTTTTGTTTTATCAATTTCTGTTAGGCGACTGCGTAGTTGAGCTAATGGTATGTTTTTCGCTCCTGGAACTGGATTGCTAGAGGAAACCACAGCGGGTCGCACATCAATGATTTGATCACCCGCATCAGCCAAAGTTGCAATAGGGACAAGGAATCCATCACGCACATTGCCAGCGGCAAACCCGGCAATGTTCAATACATCTTTCGCGCTGCCAAAAGGTGGAGCATACGCAAGCTCAAGATGCGCGAGATCATCAATGGTGAGTTGTCCACGAATTGCCGTCGCTATGACATCGAGTCGTTTATCAATGCCATCCTTGCCAATCGCCTGCGCACCCAAGATTCTCCCATCGACCGGGGACCAGAGGATTTTTAGTGTCACAGTTTCCGAACCAGGATAATAACTAGCGTGTGATGATGCATTCACCGTTACCGATTGATAGGCAATTGCCGCTTCTTTGAGACGCGATTCTGTCCAACCAGTGAGGCCAGCTACGTGATCAAATACGCGCACGATCGCGGTGCCAATGCTGCCGGGGTAGGGGAGCGCTTTGTCTCCGAGAAAAATATGATCTGCTGATGTCCTTCCTTGCCGATTGGCTGGACCACCAAGGGGAATTGCGGCTCGCGTTTGCATGATCGGATCGGCTGTTTCACAAACATCGCCCACGGCGTATATGTGTGGATCGGATGTTTGTTGCCAAGAATTCACAATGATGTGCCCGCGCGCATTCAGGTCGATTCCGGCTTCGCGCGCTAGCTGACTTTCTGGCTTAACGCCAATGGATAAAATTACTAAA
>CAIRGO010000184.1 GCA_903878115.1 Akkermansiaceae bacterium
GCGTTCATCCGCCGGTTCAACTCGATCTTGTCGTCCAGCGCCCCAAGCACCGCCGCGATGGCTTTTTGCTCGGCGAGGGGAGGCACTTTCGTCAGCACAACTTTGAGTCCGCCCTGCGTCATCAACGGCTGCGCGCTGCCGATTGCTGTTCGCTGTAGTTCGAGCGAACCGAGAAGATAGAACAAATAGCGGATGTCATTGCCGACCTTCGGCAACGCAACGATTGCATTATCCGTTACCCACGACGCTCTTGGAACATAGTGAACGCAGCCGCAATAAGCGCCGACCCGTCCAATCACGATTGCTTGGTCGGAATACAACACTTCGTCAGAGCGAGCTATCTGCCCATTCGAGCCGAAGACTGGATGTTTACCAGCAGGCGTGTATTTCTCGGGCGAGATAGCTTTGCCATTTCGGAAGTCGGCGATGTCGCCCAGCGACACGTCTGCGAAGGAACTATTGGCCATAAACCGCGCCTCCTTTCGCAACGAGACAACGGTTGTTTCGCCCCTTCAGGGCTTGATGAAATAATGACGGATACCCAGGGCGTTGCCCTGGGCTGGCATGTGCTGCACCGTTGGTGCTGAAATCACCCGCCATAACCCAGCCCCCTCAGGTTTGCTTTGATGGCCTGCTCCCGTTTCGCGGACTCGGCGAACTGGGCGTGCAGTTCGGCGACGAGGATCGGCCTCTTTTGTGCGGAAATGATGGATGAAATCATGGTTGAGGCCAATGGTGTTGAAGTTTTGCGAGCCATGGGGCTAGTCCAGCGTTTTTAATCAAACTGAAACGGTCTAGCACGACAGCCAGGTCGTTCAATTCTGGCGACATCCAAGCGATGATTTCGCGGATGGCTTGATGACGGGCATCGAGATCATTCCAGTGGATGACGCGCTCATGATGAAAGACGCGGTTGCGCAGGTCGCGGATCTTTTTCCAGCGCTGCCCAAGTTTGTGGAAATCTTGATCTGCGGCAGGAGCATGAGGAAACGCCCGACGGGCAAGATAGTAGCCTACGCCAGTCTGGCCATGACCTAAGTTGAAAAAGCCCGTCCAAAAACCGAAATTTAGTTCCGCAACGATCCTGCCAGGAGTGATTTGCTTTCCGTTCTGTTGAAGCGAGATTTTTGCTTCAGCCACTTTTTGGTTTTGCCATCCGAGCAGGCGGGCATTCGCATGGTCATACCATGTGTCTGTTTGACAACGAGCGGTCATGGCTTTATGAACGACATTTCGCAAGGCGATCTCTGCGAATTGCAGGACGGGATAGAGCGATTCGCTCAAGGCCATGTTCAGTGTGTAACGAGAAAGAGTCAGTGCCTCATCGGCTCCATCCTGACGGTAGGAGTCGATGCGTTCTGTATGGAGAATCTCCTCGATCTGCTGAAAAAATGCGACATTCATGCGGTCAAGTGAGGCAAAAAAATAAATTTTCTAAAAAATCACTATTATCTATTTGACAGCCCGGACGGGTGGTGCCACCTTTCGCGCGTTCACCCCGGGTGCCCTTCCTCTGTCGCTTGCGACTGATAGGGTCCGGGGTTTCTTTTTGTCTAGATTCAAAGTGCATAGCCGAGTCCTTTCAGGTTTTGCCGGATGGCGGCTTCGAGCTTCGCGGATTCCAGGAATTGTTGATTTAATTCCGCGACGAGGCGCGGCATCTTTTCCTCGAAGGGGTCGCCATCGTCTTCGACTTCCTCGGCGCCGACATAGCGGCCGGGCGTAAGGACGTGGCCGTGCGCGGCGATTTCGGCGGTGGTGGCGGATTTGCAGAAGCCGGGGATGTCCACGTAGGGCGCTGCCATGTCGAGACAGATGCCTTTTTTATCGGCTTCATCCATGAGCGCTCCGAAATCGAGACGCCAGCCGTGATAGGTCGAAACAATCTTCTCAATATCGTCCTCTGTGAGTTCGCGATGCACCCGATCAATGAGCGTGCCCATTTTTCGAGCATCTATGAACAGCGTCTCACGTTGGCGGTCGCGGATGCAGTCCGGTAAATCATTCTCGGGGACTTTCACTTTGCGGGGGGCTTTGCTCTTTGAAATGAACCAGAGGCAGACGGGAATCTGCGTGCTGTAGAATAGCTGGCCGGGGAGAGCGACCATGCAGTCCACGAGGTCGGCCTCGATGAGGGCCTTGCGGATGTCGCCTTCGCCGGACTGGTTGGAGGACATACTGCCATTGGCGAGGACGAAGCCGGCCATGCCCTGCGGGGCGAGGTGGTGGATGAAGTGCTGCACCCAGGCGAAGTTGGCGTTGCCCTTGGGCGGGACGCC
>CAIRGO010000185.1 GCA_903878115.1 Akkermansiaceae bacterium
AAATGGCATCTCGGGCATCTCCCTCCGTTTCTACCCGTCCATCATGGATTTGATGAGTATTACGGTTTGCCGTACTCGAACGACATGTGGCCGCATGGGATGGAAAAAAAGAACGTCAATCATCCGCCGTTGTCATTGATTGAGGGTGACGACGTCATCAAGGCGGACGTCACCCCCGAGGATCAGGAGCAGCTCACGACCCGTTACACGGAGCGCGCGGTTGATTTCATCAAGCGCAACCATGACCGCCCGTTCTTCTTCTACCTCGCCCATTCCATGCCGCACGTGCCTCTCTATGTGAGTGACAAGTTCAAGGGCAAGTCCGGTGCCGGGCTTTACGGGGACGTGATACAGGAAATCGACTGGTCGGTGGGGCAAGTGATGGATGCCCTGAAAAGCCAGGGCATCGAGGACAACACCGTCGTGATCTTCACCAGCGACAACGGCCCATGGTTGAGATACGGGGACCATGCGGGCAGCGCCGGCCCGCTGCGCGAAGGCAAGGGCACTTCCTGGGAGGGGGGGACGCGGGTCCCGTGCCTGATGCGCTGGCCCGGCCACATTCCCGCCGGTAGCAGCGGAGACCAAATGCTCATGACCATTGACCTGCTGCCGACCTTCGCCGGTCTGATCGGTGCGACGCTGCCGGATCACACCATCGACGGCCTTGATGTCCTGCCGCTGATTCTGGGAACGCCCGGGGCAAAGAATCCCCACGAAGCGTATTGGACCTACTACGCCGACAACCAACTCCAGTCGGTTCACACGGGCGACGGACGCTGGAAACTGGTTTTTCCACACGCCTACACCACTCTGAACGGTCAACCGAGCGGACGCGACGGATATTCCGTTCCCCATGAAAGCGGAAAGATTGAGAAGCCACAACTGTTCGATCTGGCAGGCGATGTTGGCGAGAAGACCGACGTCGCGGTTGCTCATCCCGAACTGGTCACGAAACTTGAAACCGCGGCCGAAAAAGCGCGGGCGGACCTTGGTGACTCGCTTACAAAAAAAGCTGCTACAAACGTTCGCCCACCCGGCCAGGTGAAGTGAAAAGGCATGGACCTCAAGGATTGACAGCGAACCTATGAAAAACACTTCGGCACTTATCACCGCCCTGATGCTGGCACCTGTCTCGACACTCCACGCCACGGCTCCAAGCAAACCGAACATCCTCTTCATTTATATGGACGACCAATCCTACGACGCCCTCTCGATTGTCCAAGTGGAACTGGGTGAAAAGGGGCGATTCCCCTGACTGCAAACGCAGAACCCCGACCGGCTCGCTGCCGAAAGCGTCCGCTTCCGTAACGCATTCTTCACCAACTCGCTCTGCTCAACTAATAGCACGGTGAACCTGACTGGTCTATGCAAACACTCCCTCCACCTCGGCTTCGATCTATCAGCTGAATACCAAGCAGCACTAAGTGGGCATGGCGGCAGTGAAACGTCTTCTTGATGGGTCTGGATGGTGAGCTTGATCGGTATCAGTTTGAACAATTTTTACAGGTCGCGGGTCAGGCTCTCTCTAACAGAAAGGTGGACCATCTTCCGGAGAATAAGTGCACAATTAATGCACACGCGTTTTTCCCTAACAAAAATCCCGAGGCCGTGAAGCCTCGGGATCCTTTACTTCTCAATGAGAAGTGCTCGAAAGGTGACTCGAACACCCACGGGTTACCCCACTAAATCCTTAGTGAAATAGAGTAGTCATAACTTATTGATGCTACCGATCTGCCGAGTCTCAGAAAATGGCTGAACTCTTACCGTGCCGATGCGAAAGACGAGGATGCAATCGATAGTCAGCGTCAGTATTTTGGAAATAAGGTGCTTCATGATACGGTAATTTACCATGCGATACGTCTTGCGGCTTATTGAATCTTCAGCACCCCATCACCCTTGATGAACTTGGGAGTGGTTGCCGCGCTATATGTGCCGGCAGGTTGGAGCTTCCCATCGAGTGTGAGTTTGGAGATACGCATTTCTCCCTTGAAGTTCAAGGCAAGAGTCGCGCCGTCGGAAACCGAGACATCCGCCTTGTCGCTAAGGCCCTTCGCATTCGTGAACGACAGCGTGCCCATGGTCACCGTCGTCGGGCCGGTGTAGGTATTGATGCCGGACAGCGTCCAGGTGCCGGTGCCGGATTTAGTAAGTGAAGTGGTTGCCTGGTTCTTACGGTCATAGACGTTGTCAATGTTGAAGGCGAGTTCGCCGGTGCCTGCGCTGGAGCCGGTCAGGCCAAGGGTTTTATTTTCGCCATAGCCGGACATCACGAAGGGGTTGGTGAATTTCAGCAGGCCTGTGCCGGATTGATCCAGAGTGATGATGTCGCCGCCACCGGGAAAGTTGAGGTTGCGGTCGGTGGTTTCGCCCTTGCCGGTATACACCAAGGTGGCGCCGCCACTGATCATGATCTCGGCATCGGCGTCGGTTTTGGGCGCACCCAGACTGCTGCTGGCCTTGCCCTTCACCACACTGTTGAACGAATCGACGCTGAGGGTGCCGCCGGTGATAATGGTCCTGCCGGTGTAGGTGTTTGCGCCAGAAATCTTCAATGTTCCTGCGCCGCCTTTCCTGATCAACACGCTGCCGCCGCCAGGACCTTTGGAATCCGTGATCGTAATGGAAAGCTCCTGCACCGTCGTGGCCTTGCTCGTATCCAGCCCGAAGGTGGCGCCAGCCATCAGACCGTTGTTATTAACGCCGGTGGCGATGTTTTTAAGCATGGTTCCGGCTTGCGCGG
>CAIRGO010000186.1 GCA_903878115.1 Akkermansiaceae bacterium
GTTGCAACATTTTTTTAAACAAGCCATCGCCGTCACCCACTTTTACGAGAATGAAATTTGCCACACTTGGTACAAATTCAAGTCCCCGTTCTGCGAAGGCACGATGATAAAATGCCAAGCCCTCTGCGTTCACAGCTTTGGTTTTATTCATGTGCTCATCATCTGTTAGCGCCGCTAACGCACCTACTTGAGCGATCGCGTTGACATTGAATGGTTGTCGCGCTTTTTGCAAAATGGTTGCGATGGCTTTCGGCGCAAGACCATATCCAACACGAAGCGCCGCCAGTCCGTGAATCTTAGAGCAGGTGCGTAAAATGCAAACATTTCGGCCTTCGCGCAGATACTTAATGGTATCCGGCGCGTCATCCAAGAATTCATAATAGGCTTCGTCAAACACCGCGATCACATGCGGAGGCAGACAATCCATAAAACGATCTAGAGCTTCTTGACCGACCATGGTACCAGTAGGGTTATTGGGATTTGCGATAAACACGAGTCGTGTATTTTCAGTAATCGCAGCAGCCATGCCTTCCAAGTCATGAATGAACCCTGGGTCAGCAACTTGCACATACTTCGCTCCAAATAGCGTGGCCATCAATTTGTAGACCACAAAAGCATGCTCCGCCGCAATCAACTCGGCATCGCGATTGAGAAAAGAATGACAGAGTAACTCGATGATCTCGTTTGATCCATTTCCTAAAATGACATTTTCTCGATCCAGATCAAATTTTTCCGCGATGGCTGTTCGCAAACGATAGCCTCCACCATCAGGGTAGATGTGCGATTGCGATAATGCCTCGCGCATGGCTGCTATTGCCTTGGGTGATGGTCCGAGCGGGTTTTCATTCGACGCTAATTTAATAATGTCTTCTGCTTGTAAGCCCAACTCACGAGCAGTTTCATCAATTGGTTTTCCTGGCTCATAAGCCACCAAATCACAGACAAATCGGTTTGCAAAAGAATCTATCGACATCGCGACGGCACCTTTCCACCGATCATCAATCTAGTCAACTATGGAGTGCAAAGAAAAAAAATACAATTATGATGCATTCTTTTATTGTTACAGTTAACGTTATCTGTACTATTCACCCCATGCAGCCAAAGAAAACACGTAAGAAGCGCAAAAACCCCATGGAAAATCTGTCGACAAACCTCGCGGGGCCTGTTGAAAAAGATAGCCGTGTATTGCAAGCAGAAATGGCTTTGCGACGCAATCTTCGTTCTGGAAGTTGGGATAAATATGTTCCCGGTATTCGCATCCTTGCCACATCGTTTGGAGTGAGTCCAGCAACCATGGTCAAAGCAGTAGATCGGGTGCGTCGCGATGGCTGGATCAGCAATGAAGGGGCTCGTCTGCGATTTGTCATTCATCGTGATGTGATTCTCAAATCGAAGGGCAAAGAGGCATTTCTTAGAACATTGCTCATCTTAGCACCCAAGAGTGGCCGCACCGAACCCGCTCGCGGAACCTCCCAATTATTGCTTCAACTCTGGGAAAATCTCGCGCACAAGGGATGGAATATTCGTTTCCACCTCGATGACTATGCGAGTGGTAAAAGACGTCAAAAACAATGGGACGAAATTGTCGAATTAGAAAAACCGATGGCCGTGGTTTCCATTTTAGGCACTCCAGCGATGGCGGCCTGGGCGCGAGAAGCCAAAATTCCCATGTTTTTCTGCGGTGGTTCATTGGGCGATTACTCCGTTCCATTGATTGGCATTTCCTCTTCGCTTATGCTAGAAGAAGCGTTAGATCACCTACTAGCATTAGGACACAAAAACATTATCTTGCCGCTTTGCGAACGCACTCCGTCCTTTGCTTTGAATCTTAAAAGCGTCTTTAGCAAAAAACTCGTATCAATGCATCATGACTTCATCAATGAATTCAACACACCCATGTCAGATAAATCTGATGTCGCCTCATTCCGTGCTTGTCTCGATCAATCATTTGCCATGAAGAAACCGACAGCAATTATTTGCCTCGACTGGCGCGAGTACATTGCCGCACTATTCTATGTTCAGGAAAAAGGCTTGAATGTGCCTAAGGATGTTTCTTTGGTCGTTCTCAGCTACGATCACTCTGCAGACTGGTTCAAGCCACTGCCAACGCATTTTTTACACCCGATCGATAAATTGGCATCGACTCTAGCCACTTGGCTAGAAGATCTTTCGACCTACAACAATTTTACTCTGGATGCCAAAGTACGCGGGTTGTGGCAAAAAGGAGAAACCATTGCGAAGGCAAAATAATTGCTAGCTCGATTTGCGTTTGGATTTTTACAAATCAACAGGTTTCTGAAGCAGATCTACGATCCTACGTAGTAGCAACCCAGCCCCGCCGCCATCGACAACTCGATGGTCAAAGGTCATTTCTAAATCTGCTTCTGTTGCTGGATAAAATGCACTCAAGCGTTCACTCCACACTGGTTTTTTTACGCCTGCGCCGATTCCTAGAATCAGGGTTTCGTTTGGAAGTGGAATAGGAGTTCCCCACGTAAGACCAAAAGTTCCAAAGTTGGTCACAGTAGCAATGCCGCCTTTGGTATCGGCTTCTGTAAGCCTGCGGCGGCGCGCTCGATCCACCAAATCATCATACTCTTGCACCAATTCACTGAGAGATTTTTCATTCACTTTTCGAATCACCGGCACCAAAACGCCATCTTCTACGGCGACAGCAACTCCGATATCAAAAGAGCGAGGGTGCACAACTTTTGCTCCAATCAAAAAACCTGCTACGGCTGGTTGCTCAGTGAGGGCAATCGCGAAGGCTCGTAACAAATATAGTGTTAGGCCTGGCTTTTTCGTTTGTTCACGACGATGGTTCAAAAGTAAATCAAGACCCACGGAAGTGCCCACTGTGGCGAGTGGGCGAGTCCAACTACGACGCATCGCATCCGCTACGGCGAGACGCATCGGCGAAGCATTACTGCTAGGCCAAGTTTGAATGTAATCAAGAAAACGCTCTAAATCATCTACTGTGACTCGTCCCCCTGCACCGCTGCCAACAATGGCGGATAGATCAGCCTCGCGCAGTCCCATTTCATCCATGCGCGCACGCATGCGTGGCGAAATATAATGTGCGCCCATTGTTCCAGTAGGCACCGATAATCCTTTTACGGTAGGCACGATTTGTGGAGGCGCGGCTTCCTCGTAACCATCTCCGTCCACGGCAAAATGCAAGTTTTGCTCACCTTTTTGCTGAGATTCCTCAGTCGCAGATTGTAGAAACTTCGCCTCTAATGCTTCAATGGTATCAACCCCAGTCCTAGTAACTTCTTCTTCCGTTACTTCGAGAATTCCTAAAATAGTACCGACTGTGTAACTCACTCCTTCTTCTGCACGCAATTCTTCCAAAATACCCGAACAAAGTGCCGTCACCCCCATGGTGGCTTTATTGGTTTCTACTTCAATCACTTCTTGATCAGTGAGCACCGCGTCGCCGGGTTTCACCAGCAAGCGTACGACGGTGGCCTCGGCGATCGATTCACCTAACTGCGGCATGATAATGGCTACTCGTGGCATGATAGTTACAATTTAATACGATAATAATTTTCTGAGTGAATCACAAATCGATTCTGGCGTAGGACGGTGAGCCGCCCATAACTTAGGATGATAGGGCACTGGCGTATCGCGTGCATTCAACCGCATCGGTGGTGCTTCTAACAAATGAAATCCATCTGCCACCACGCGAGCCACAACTTCAGCAGTGACTCCGCCCCAAGGAAACGCTTCGCCTAGAGCCAACAAACGACCGGTGCGGGCGACACTAGCTAATACAGTGTCGATATCTAACGGCTTTACCGAGCGAAGATCAACAACTTCAATTTCCCAACCGGATTCTTGCTGCAATCGCTCCGCAGCACGCACAGCTTCGTGGACCATAGCGCTGTAAGTAACGACAGTAGCGTGACGTCCCATGCGCGTGATGCGTGCTTGACCAATGGGCAAACCATCGCCTTTGAACGATTGAGCTTTTAACCAACGATAGAGAAATTTATGCTCACAATAAATGACAGGATCATCAAGTTTTACCGATTCTATGAGCATAGAATACGCATCTGCCACAGTGGCTGGCGTAACGACCACCACACCAGGGTAATGCGCATAGATCGTTTCCATGCTTTGGCTATGAAATGGTCCAGAACCAGCAGTCCCTCCCGAAGGAAGTCGCATGGTAATCGGCACGGGCATGCCAGTTCGATAAAAATGCGTCGCGGCGTGATTGACAATCTGATTGAAAGCAATCGATGAAAAATCAGCAAACTGCATTTCTACAATCGGGCGCATACCTTCGAGCGCGGCTCCAATCGCCATGCCAGCCATCGCATCTTCACTAATCGGCGCATCAATGACTCGACCAGGAAACATTTCCGACAGACCTTTGGTAGCCTTAAACGCGCCGCCGAATGCAGCAATGTCCTGGCCATAAAGAAATACCCGCGGATCATCGCGCAGCAGATGTTCCTGCGCCTCGCGGATTGCATCAATGTAAGTTACGCTCATCTGTTAAGAATTTTCTGAATAAAATCTTTCCGTGCTCCACGCATGCCATACTTCTTGGTAAGGATCAGGTGTTGGTTCTTGTTGTGCTTGCGCTACAGCAGCCTGCACATCAGTAGCAGCTATTTCACGCATGCTGGCTATCACTTCTTTGGTAAGAATGCCGTATTCTAACAATTGCATTTCTGCCACATCGAGACAATCGCGCCCGTAATGACTTTGTTTGATTTCCGCAGGAACGTATGAGCCATCGTCGTGTTCGCCATGACCACTCAAACGAAGTAGTTTAGCGACAATCAACTGCGGACCATCACCATCTCGAGCTCGCTTCACGGCATCGCCGATGACGGCGGCGCAGGCAAGAAAGTCTGTGCCGTCCACACTATGACCGGCCACTCCATAACCCTTCGCGCGATCCACCAAATCATGGCATGCATATTGGCTGGATGTAGGAGTTGAATAGGCAAATTGATTGTCAGCGATGATTACGATGAGAGGCAACTTCTCTACAGCTGCCAAATTTAATCCCTCATGAAAAGCGCCGGTGGAAGTAGCACCATCACCCACACACGTGGCACCAACACAACCTAACAACTCCCCTTTTAGACGTTTCGCGAAAAGTGCTCCAGCCACCACAGAGACAGCAGACCCGAGGTGACTAATCATCGCTAACATACCTTCAAGTGGGCGACCACGGTGAATGTTACCATCGCGACCACGCATCGGCCCAAGTGCCGAGCCTAAATAGGCACGTGCGCAATCGATCAGAGGTTCGCCAAATGCAGTGCGTCCCGCCTGATCGCGTATAAGAGGAGCAAAAATATCTTTACCAGGAATCAATGCTGCTCCTAGAGCAGCACTCACAGCTTCTTGGCCTTTACCTAAATACACTCCACCGACAATTTTCCCTGCTTTATATAGACTGGAAAGTTTGTTTTCTAACACTCTTGCCGTGATCATGGCGGCGAACATAGCGCGAACATAATCCGCTCCTGATTTCTGGTTGTTACTGCCCTCGTTCTCCGTCACGCCGCCACCGTAAACAGTTCTGCTAAAAAGGCAAAAAATAAAAATCAACAGCTGATAAAAACCTTCTCATGCCCTTAGATATGTGATTGCATTTTACAGCACCAAATCATATTTTGTTAGCATCTATGCGATACATTCACCCAGAGAAATTTGCTCGAATCGTTAGTCACGCTCGCAATACGAATCCCTATTACGCAAGAACCATTCCCCAGAATGGCCCAGTGCCCATTCTGACGCGCATGTTATTAAAAGAGCATAATTTTGAAATTCTCAATGGTAACGAACCCAATAGTCACACATCGGGAGCGACAGCTACACATGTAAAAGTTTTCATCAACGAGGAACGCCGAGGACTGGACATGCCCTTCATTAGCAGCATGGTTCAGCACATGGGGGGGGTACTACCTCGTATGGAAATCATGTATCCGCGAGCAGAAAACCCGCCATTTTTTCTCACGATTTTCACACCAATTCCAGAACAGGTTTCAGTGCTTCAACAAAACTACTTGGAACGAAAATCGGTGGCAATTATCACCTATCCATCGAACGCTGTTTTGCTTGCTCAGGAAATCATCGATCAAAAGCTCGACTTCGGTTTTATGCAACGAGTCGGCATGATTTCAGAATCACTGAACGAACAGCAGACAGCACTAATAAAGCAGGCGTTCCCCAATGCTCGACTCTGGTCAAGCTATAGTTCCACAGAAACGGGAATGATCAGTTTTCAATGCCCCTACCAACCAGAATTTCATCATGCATTTACGGATAAATTAGGGATCGAAATTGTTGATGATCAAGATAACGAATGTGACATAGGTCAGATAGGTGAAATCGTTTTAACAGATTACACCAATCGCCAAATGCCACTGATTCGCTATAAAATTGGCGATCTAGCGGCATTTGCAAAGTGTCCTTGTGGGAAAATCCCCCACCCCGCCCTTGAAAACATCCTCGGAAAAGTGCGGGGATGTCTACGGCATCGTGACGGACGACTCATTCATTTCCTTAAACTTTCACGAGCCATTTGCGATATTCCTATCGTGCGGCAGTTCCAAGTCATCCAGCATGAACTTGAACGATTCACGATGAAATTGGTAGCCGATCGGAGCGCAGAAAAAATGATCGTCGCCGCATTTACCGAGGATTTTGGCTATACGCCGCGGATTGATTTTGAATGGCTAACAGAAATTCCTCGTGATCCTAACGGGAAATTTTACGCGAGCATTTGTCATGTGTAATGGGGAAAAATCATGAAATACATTCACCCAGAAAAATTTGCAGCAATCGTGGATCACGCACGCAAAACGAATCCATTTTATGCAAGAACAATTCCCGAAAATGGACCAGTGCCCGTACTTGTGCGGGAAATGTTAAGAAAAAATAATGATGAAATACTCAACGGTCACCAATTTAATAGTCACAGTTCTGGAGCGCAAGCGACTACCGTAAAGATTTTTATCAATGCAGAACGGAAAGGCTTCGATGCACCCTTCGTCCAAGACATGGTGCGACGCATGGGTGGCCCATTGCCCCGCATGGATATCATTTACCCTAGGGACTATTACGTTCCTTTTTTTCTTAGCATTTTTACGCCGATTCCTGAACAGGTCGACGCTCTCCTGCAAAACTATAGTGAACGGCAATCGGTAGCGCTAATTACCTATCCATCGAATGCTGTTCTACTAGCTAAAGAAATCATTGATCGTCAACTCGACTTTGGATTCATGAAGCGAATCGGCATGATCTCTGAATCGATTAACAAACAGCAAACCGCCCTCATCAAACGGGCTTTTCCGAATGCTCGACTCTGGTCAAGCTACAGTTCTACTGAAACGGGAATGATCAGCTTTCAATGCCCTTATGAACCAGATTACCATCATGCGATCACGGATAAATTAGGAATCGAAATTCTTGATGAACAAGGCAACGAATGCGAGATCGGTCAAGTGGGCAGCATCGTTTTAACTGATTACACCAACCGCCAAATGCCCTTGATTCGCTACGAAATCGGTGATCTCGCGGCATTTGCTGTCTGCCCATGTGGCAAGATTGACTACCCAGCACTGCAGAGTATTCTCGGCAAAGTTCGTGGATGCTTTCTGCATCGTGATGGTCAACGAGTTATTTTCCTTTCCCTAAGCTGGGCGCTTAGCAACATTCCTACAGTGCGTCAATTTCAGGTCATTCAGCACGAAATTGAGCACTTCACCATAAAAATTGTAGCGGATCGTAGCGTAGAAAATTTAGTTGTCGCTGCATTTACCGAAGATTTCGGTTATACGCCGCTGATTGATTTTGAATGGATGTCAGTAATCCCACGCGATCCTAACGGGAAATTTTACGAGAGTATTTGTCATGTGTAATGGAAATGCGGTACGCGCTTTATTGCAAAATAATGATTGCTTGGTAAGATCAATTAACCATAAGTTTTAGCATCACCAGTCTAGTCGCACGCTTCATCCTCTTTGATTCGTTTGTATAGTTTTTTACTTGCAAAAGAGTGGTTGGAGGAAAACAGAACATGCAGTGGGGGGAGCTTGTTTTGGAGCGTTCGGACAAATACATGAAAAACCATTCGACCTACGTTGTCGCCCGTTTTTTCAAGAAGCTTGTCTGGTTTCATTTATTACCGATTGGCTTTGTCCTTTGCGGTTGGCTGCCTCACATTGAAGTCCCTGAGCCATCTGTAGTGATCTTGAGCGGAATGGGATTACTGATTTGCCTGCGGCGGAGGAACAATGGGAGCACCAGTAACTGAGGCAAATCTCATCGCTGGTGGCCTTTTCGCCTTGGGTGTTACATCCGCATAGATCCCCACTAACATCATCCCAATCAAACCCACAAAGCCAGCAAATCCCGCCGTCATCGCAGTGCTCATCCAAACCACGAAAGGTGTGAAAAATAATAAGCCAATCACCAACCAACTTGGCTTCACTTCATAAGCATGCACCACCAAACGGAGACGCGAACGCGCCACGGTAAGACCTAAAACGGTAAAGCATAATGTCGCAGCCAATCCATTTAAGTTAAACATGATATGAAATACGCTCGCGTGCATGTTTTTGGTGATCATCGCACAAAATATCAACGGCACACACGAAGTCCCAGCAAAGGAGAATAAAAATAGCACAAAGACCGCAATGCGTCCCGCTAGGCTCTTAAACGAAGATGCTCCAATGGCCCCAGCACTCATCACCGCTGCTAGAGCAAGCACGGAAAGCGAACACATCAATTCTTGAATCATCTCCACCCCACCGATAAAATAACGCACCACCACGTAGGGAAGTAGCGATATAAAACTCAACCCACAGACGGCCCATAGAATCAAAAATTTCCCCTTCACCACCGCCCAACGATCCAAACGCGTGAGCAGTAATAATTCGTGGTTGCCATCTTCTAGCTCTTGACCCATCAAAATAAGCCCCCCTAAAGGCATGACAATGCCGCATACAATGCCGACAACATTCCAAAAAAGTCCCGACTTTGCCACCATCGCCAGATTAAGAATTCCGGGATAATCGCTGCGCATCACCGAACCCTGAGCGAATTCAAAAGCCATTGCTGCAATCGCTAGCACGTGAATGCCTAAAAACGGATAGACAAAACTTGCGCGGCGCATCCCCTGCTGAAGCTCCTTCACTGTCATCGGATGCATCCGATCAGGCAATTCATAATAATTGGCCATTTCCCGCCACATCATTTCTCTAACTATCATACTTGGCAAGTTTTCATTTCATCTGATCTTCGAGAATCACAAAAAAATCATCAAACTTAGCACATCCTGTGCTTGCAATTTTTACCATGAAAGAGTTTTCTCCCTCTGACATGTCTCAAGGCCTTGCAATTATGACATCTGGCGGCGATAGCGCCGGGATGAATCCTGCCGTAAAATGCTCCGTGGAATACGCGAGAAAACAGGGCTTTAAGCCATTTCTGATCTATGATGGATTGCGCGGTTTGATTGACGATAATATTGTCGAAGCAAGTCGCGAACTTTGCTCGGGAATTCTTCACCGCGGCGGCACAGTGTTGCGCTCCTCACGTTCAAAACGGTTTTTTGAATATCAGTATCGTCAACAAGCATTTGAAAATCTTCAGCGCAGAGGAATTGGCAATCTCATCGTGATTGGCGGCGATGGATCGTTTAGTGCTCTCAATCAATTTTACGCTGATTTCAAAGTCCCTTTCGCCGGCATTCCTGCCACCATTGATAACGATATTCCTGGTACGGATTACTGCTTAGGAGTCGATACCGCTTTGAATATGATTCGTCAGTCAGTCGATTCGATTCGCGATACCGCCACCTCATTTTCTCGCGCTTTTGTGATCGAAGTGATGGGTCGGCATTGCGGCTATTTAGCCATGGTGTCAGCCCTTTCTAGCGGTGCAGAAATTTGTCTCATTCCTGAAATCCCCTATGATCTCGATTCGATTGGCGCTAGGTTAATCGAGGAGAAAAAAAATGGTCGATCCTACGTTCTCGCCATCGTTGCAGAAGGCACTCGTATGTCGGAACACCTGACACGCTGGCTCACTGATTCATTGAATATGGATGCTCGACTTACGGTGCTAGGTCACGTTCAGCGCGGTGGTTCACCAACGGTTCATGATCGTATCATGGCATACAAATTTGCCGTTGCCGCTGTGGAGTCGTTGAAATCAGGGAACCCCAATGCGATTATGACATTCCGCGATGGCTCATTTGGTAGCGTGCCGATTGAAACCGTGACAGGGTCAAAATACAAAATGGATGCCGATTTACTAAAACTTTGCAAACCTTTGGCAACGTAATTTGCACCTTGATTCTTGGTCTTATTTTGTTAGTGTATTTATCTTTATGAAGATATGTGAATATAGTCCTATTCGTTATCTCACATTTTTTATTATCGTTTCATTCACTGCGTTACTAGTCTCGAAGAGTCAAGAAACTCCTACGCCTCAGCTGGCAGCTAAAGAAGCAGAAGCGGCGGCCGCCGAAGCCTCGCAAGCAGTTGATGCGACTGAAAAAGCACCTAGCCTAACAAACGAGCAACTCAACGCCGTAGTCACGATCACGGGAGATACTGGTTGTGGCACGGGTTTCGTATCTGTAGTCAAAGGAAAGCCATGCATCATTACCAACCAACATGTATTGGTAGGCCAATCGAAATTAGTGATCACCAATGCTAGTGGAATTACTTTTCGCGGCAATGGTTTCATTGCGGCAAAAAATGCAGACATCGCACTCATTACCTTAGAAAAAATACCTGATGGTGTGATTCCGTTATCAATTGCAGAAAAAGCCAACGAGCTAGCACAACTGAATGACTCCACAAATATCCCAGGCAACAGCAAAGGAGATGGAGTGATCACTGTCACTCCGGGAAAAGTGATCGCTTTCGGGCCACAAAAAATCGAAATTAGCAACCCAGTTTTTGCAGGAAATAGTGGCAGCCCTATCATCCATAGCAAAAGTGGAAAAGTCATTGGCGTCCTCACCGAAGCAACATTGATCAAGCTCACTGCTTTTGATAAAGCAGCGCAGGCAAACCCCAACTCACAGATCAAATCAGAAATTCGCTATTTTGGTCATCGCATTGACATGGTAACTGGCTGGGAAACTCTTGATTGGAAGAAATTTTCAGAAACCTCTGAAGCCATCAAAGAAGGATGGGCGCAAATCGAAGCTGCTTGTTACCTATTGGCGGATAATCCAAAGTGGAAAGAGAATCAGAAACTAGTGGAGATTATAGATAAAGCAAATCTCGGCAGAGCTAAGATCACAGGCATTACGTTGCTGAATTTGAAAAACGTTATCAAACAATCTTACCAAGAGCCAATTCAACGAGCTTCAAGACTCCAGCATTACTATATCCATAAAGATGACATCACTCGCCTAAAAGCAGCGGATCAAGAAGTAAGCGCCGCATTTACCCCGATAAAATGAGTCTTTTTCGCTTTGCAATGGTAGATGAATAATCACTTCTTGCAGGCTTTTTTCTTGTTTTTCAGTTAGCTAAAGACATCAATTCCTCCGCATGATCAAACAACTTTCAGCCGCTCTATTCATTGCTCTGAGTATACTTCTCTCGCTTACGTTGTAGCAAGGATGCTAAAGTAGAGACCACCAAAAATGGCACGGAAAAACCAAAGTTTGTGAACCCATTTCCTGCGGGCACCTATGAGAATTTCACGGCGGAACCATCATATCCGAAAACATATAACATCTAAAAAAATCAAGAGCTTTACGCAAAAACAGACGCAAGTAATTCGAGCTTGATTCTTGATCTCAAAACACAGCGGGGCAAGCTTTTTAATGGCGACACAGTGGTGTTGGATTATCCTATATCCAGTGGTCGGAGCAGTCACCCAACCCCGAAAGGGAAATATGCAATTTTGGAGAAGATTATTGATAAAAAATCATCAAAGTATGGTAAAGTTTATGGTGCAAGTGGAGATGTCGTTGAGAGCGATGGCGACAGCACCAAGCACACAATTCCTGAAGGAGGGAAATTTGTCGGTGCCCCAATGAAATATTGGATGCGTCTAACGTGGGATGGTGTTGGTCACCACATTGGAACTGTTCCTCGTTATCCCGCTTCTCATGGATGCATCCGCGGATACTCGAAAGCTGTCCCTGATGTTTATGCTAAAGTGCGTTTAGGCACTCATGTTACGGTTCAGTGATTTGGAACTGTAACAGTTACCGTAACATATTTATTAGAAAAATAGTTTTCAGTTTGCTCATGATGCGCTAGTTTTTGCGCGTGATCACAACAAATCAGTTAGAAAACTATCGTCAAACTCTTGCAGAAATTTCACAAAATGGCTTGTGGAAAACCGAGCGCGCCATCGCTTCGTCGCAGTCAGCGCTGATCACACTGCAAGATGGCAGAACAATGATTAACATGTGCGCTAACAACTATCTTGGGTTAGCCAATCATCCTGAAGTCCTCTCCGCAGCACGTGAATCACTTGATCAGTGGGGCTTTGGCATGGCCTCCGTACGTTTTATTTGTGGCACGCAGACTCTTCATCGAAAATTAGAAGAAACCATTTCTCGTTTTCTTGGTACGGAAGACACGATCCTTTTTCCAAGCTGCTTCGATGCGAATGGTGGTCTTTTTGAAGTCCTCCTAAGTGATGCCGACGCTGTTATTTCTGACTCTTTGAATCATGCATCGATCATTGATGGTGTGCGCCTCTGCAAAGCAAAGCGCTATCGTTACGCAAACAACGATATGATTGATCTCGAAAAACAATTGCAGCAAGCCGATGCCGACGGTGCTCGCTTCAAGCTGATTACCACGGACGGGGTATTTTCTATGGACGGTATCATTGCCAAGCTCGATGAAATCCATCGTCTCGCCGAGCAATACGGCGCCATGGTGCACTTTGATGACTGCCACGCTACTGGATTCCTTGGAGCACGAGGACGTGGCACCCACGAGCACTGTGGCTTGTTTGGTAAGATTGATCTCACAACAGGCACTCTCGGAAAAGCACTGGGCGGAGCATCTGGTGGTTATACTTCTGGCAAAAAAGAAATCATCGATTTGCTGCGTCAACGTTCACGTCCCTATTTATTTTCAAACAGTGTAGCGCCTGTGATCGTGGCGGCCTCCATTAAAGTTTTTGAAATGCTAGAAAGCTCTACCGAACTCGCGGATCGCGTCAAAGAGAATACGGAGTATTTCCGCAACGCCATGGAACAAACGGGTTTCGTGATCAACGGTAAAGATCACCCGATCACGCCAATTATGCTGGGAGACGCGGCGTTATCGCAGCAATTTTCTGAAAAATTGTTAGACTATGGCGTGTATGCAATTGGATTTTTCTTTCCTGTCGTTGCCCAAGGAAAAGCGCGCATTCGCACACAAATCACGGCAGGACATACAAAAGAGCAACTCGATCAGGCCATTGATGCCTTCGTAAAAACAGGAAAAGAGCTAGACATCATCGCCTAACTCTTTTCTGGTTAAAATAAAGCGATTACAAACCGGGAACGTCCACCGATTTGGAAAACTCAAAGGTGTTCTGTGCTAGAAATTTTGCTTTAGCATTCGCATCCGCAAAAGTCCGTGTTTTCAACTGAGCTAGACCAGCATCAGAAAGGACGGTAATACTTACTTCAACACCCGTAACTCGACCTGTTCTTAATTCGGCATTGGTAGCGGCCATGCCTCCACCGCTGACAACCCCATCGGTATCGAGGCGATCACCGAATATTCGTAGGGATCTAGCTGAACTTGAATTACCCAAAGACACACGAACTGGTTTAACGGTCGTGGTAGTGCCCACTGTGGTGGTCACATCAACCCGGAAAGTGATGGAGTATTGATAGACATTTTCGCACACAAAACTGTATCTGGAATCATTTACTACATTCGTACCCGCGTTCGCTTGGGTTTCAAACCGATTGTTACCAGGGGTCCCTGCAAATGCAGTTCTCAGATCCAATTTACCAAGCATCGTGTCAAATGTAGGTCTTGGGTCCATCAACTGGCGATAGAAAACAAATGTTGAGTCGCTTGGGCTAGTCGAAGTTCCCATCAAAGGATCTTGGTAAGCCAATTTATACGATACGGCGCACACATCTCCGCCAAGGTCGGTTGCTGTTCCCGCACCACCTTTGTAACGATCTGTAGCTGCGCTGAAGAAAATAAACTGTGCGGCATTCGTACTGCGATCTTGCGCCGTTCCTGGCATTGTTGTTTCAACCGCAGCGTACATCCATTCAAATTTGTTTCCAGAGCGAATCACCATCGATTCTAAATCCTTGGCCATGGCGTCGAGCATTGTTTTCGCTTGGCGCGAAGCACGAACCTCAGCGCGACTCCGTTGCCACGTACCCATGGCGACATTAGTAATTCCTATAAGCATGCCCATAATGATCAGAGCAATGCCCATGGCGACCATCAGTTCGATGAGAGTAAATCCTTTACGTGAACGGCAAGATAGTGGTTTTTTCATAAAATTGTTAGGGCAATAAAAGTGTTAGCGACGAACGGCAATGTTGCGCGAAAAAACAGGAGTTCTGTAGTTAGTTTGGGCAAATCTCCCGCCTGTTCTGAGAAAAGCAGGATCCGTGGTTTGAATCTCGAAAAATTCTGCAGTAAAAGGAATAACAGCCTCAGGGAACGCATCAGCTCCTGTGCCTGCGAGAGCAGTCGAACCAGTAGGAATGACAATTTGACCAGCTGTGCCAAGTATAAGACCGTTCACACCATCAACTCTGAGCTGGGTCATTTTAACAAAAAAGACCCGGCCTTCCAGAGCAGCTAGATCGCTTGCGAATAACGCATCACTCCTACGACGAAACATGGGCTGCACAATATAATCTCTTCCCGCTTGTCCATTTTGTGCGGTGTAAGGTTCCATAGTTCCGTCTCTGCGTAATTGATTGGGATTGCCGCGGTACTGGTAAGCAAAAACTGTAGTCGCTGCCGTGTGAGAATTCAGAATCCAGTCGTAAGCTTTGTGAAAGGAAGTAAGCGCTTCTGAACCAGTCGTTGCTCCGGGGCGATTGGTAGAAAGTTCTTTTTCTAACGCACTCGTCATGCGATCAACCTCTTGAACATTGATCGCACGGCGAATGCCGCGAGTGGCAGGGCCAAAAACAGCCATGAAAGCCGTAAGCATTACAGCAAGAACGCCGATCGCAATCACAGACTCCATTAAGGTAAATCCTGATTTCTTATTATTTTTGAAGTGTTTCATAGAAAATTTAGGGAAGAGTTTTTATTGTAAAGTGGAATTTTTTAGAAGTTTCTCAACGAATCAAGCGCGCCAATTTGAGAAGTATTGCGCAGCATGGAAGTTTCACCGCTACCCCAAATCGAAAACGCGGCGAAATCTCTCTTCGCGGAGCCGTTGATGATCGGCACTTGACCTCTGGGGCGAGAACCAGATCCGATGACAAACGTGGCACCAGGGGTAATGCATATCCCTTGGCTGTTAAATTCATAAACAAAATACATGCCGCTATCAGTTTGCTTGGCGAAGGATAATGATTCCTCAGCCACTGGAGTGGCTTCCACTTTTTTGCTAAGAACTCTGCTGAAAAATGTGCCGTCGGGAAGTGTATAACCACGGCTTGACATTGTCCACGTCGTCTTCGGGGTACCATCAGGATTCAAATCTTGTGTGGCAATCACAATGCGCCGCAGATAGGTTCCGATATCGTTGATGTCCCTTGCATCGATGAGGATGCGGGTTGATGTTCCCTTGCCTTGCGCTGTTGCACGGGCTTCAGAGAAAACGGCTTCAGCATTGGCGATCCCAGTAGATGTCCCCTTACCTCCCGTAAGGCCTCTGATCCCCATCGCACCCATGGTCATGAGAATGGTCATAATCAGAATTACGATGAGTAGTTCCACAAGGCTGAATCCTTTATGTACTCTACGAATTTTGGAGTGAAAAGATGGTTGTTTTTTCATAGGGAATATTGGGTTACGGACAGAAATTACGCACGGTTTAAGAAAAGATCAATAAAAAAATGTGAATACATCGCGATTACCTAAAAATAGTTGGGTTACGCTGAATATCGTCCATGTTTGGAACCACTCATCCACATCCAAGCGGAACGAACAGTTTCAGTTATGTCACAATGATCGGCTTTCCAACCTAAGATTTGATGAGCCAATGATGGGTCAGCCACTAGCGCAGCAGGATCACCTGCACGACGATTACCTAACACGACTGGGACAGTTTGACCAGTAACTTTTTCGATTGCTGCTATGATTTCTTTTACGGATACGCCGACACCAGTGCCCAGATTTACTCGTTGCGAGGCACCACCAGTAGAGAGGTAATCCAGTGCCTTAGCGTGTGCATCAGCTAAATCAACAACGTGAATGTAATCGCGAATGCAAGTGCCATCTGGCGTAGGGTAGTCCGTGCCAAATATTTCCACTGGCCCCGCTTCGCCCGTCAGAGCCATCAAGACCCGCGGAATGAGGTGTGTCTCAGGATTGTGATCTTCGCCGATGAGTCCATCACTGGAACAACCACTGGCATTGAAGTAACGGAGGCATACCGAACGCAAACCCCACGCATGGTCACAATCAGCGAGTATCCACTCCAACATGAGTTTGCTGCGTCCGTAAGGATTGATTGGAGCCTGGCGCATACTTTCTGTGATCGGCATTTGTTCTGGGACACCATAGGTCGCGCAGGTCGATGAAAACACAAATGACTTACAGGCGAACTCTTGCATTACTTCTAGCAACGCAAGTGGCTCTGCAGTATTATTGCGATAGTATTTCAAAGGATCAGTGACAGATTCGCCGACATAGGCAAAAGCGGCAAAATGAATCACTGCAGAAAAGGAATGACGCGCAAATAACTCGCGCAATAGTTGCTTATCACCGATAGATCCGACAACAAGTTCAACAGAATCATCGACAATGGCTTCTCGATGCCCATAGACCAAGTTATCCAGCACTACGATTTTCCGCTGCTGCGCAGCAAGCATTCGCACCGTGTGTGAACCTATATAACCTGCTCCTCCTGTGACTAAAATTGTATCTGCCATTTCCATCCGCGATCAGCGAACACCGCATTAGTTCATCTGTCAATCTTTCGAAAAAATACTTTCTTGCTCTTTTTGAATAATTCTCTCTGATTCACGTCTCAACACTGCAATGAAAAAATTACTACTCCTCGCTGCGTCTTCCGCATGTTTCTCCCTCACTTCATGTTACGTGGATCCCTACTACGGCAGCTCTGTTGGCTATAGTGGCTCGTATAATGGCGGAGGAGGCTACTCGTCTTCTGTTTTTGTGAGCACAGGTGATGCGCGCTGGGCCTACGATCCCTACCGTTATTGTTATTATGATCGTTACAGCAGTCGTTACTACGATCCTTACCTCTACGGTTATTATCCGGTTGGATATTGCCCTACGCCCGTGCGTGGTTGCCCGCATCCATACAACTGGTCCGGTCGAGGAAATTGTCCCCCACCCTCGAATATTCGTGTGCGTGACCTCAGCCGCTATGATGACCGAGTCAGCAATTATTCTACGGCGAACTATCAATGGGCGCGCCGCGTGAGCAGTGCGGGTTCATCTTCATGGATGGATTCTTCGCAGAGAAGCCAATTGAATTCACGTTCGAAAGTGCAGGAGCCAACTCGCAACAGCGGATGGATGAATGGCGGATTTTCTTCCCCTAGTCCTACGCAGTACCGTGGCATGTCGCCGGGAATTACTCCTTCGCAATCGAGCAGAACACAGATGCAATTGCCCCAACGTGATTTTGTGACGGAAAAACCAGACATCCAACCGCGCAATACATCCGGTGGCATGTTCGGCGGATTGGATCGCACACGGACTTCGGAACCACGGTCAATTCAACGCGTACAACCTTCTCCAACTCCACAAATGGAAGTGCCTCGTATAGAGCGATCACAGCCCCCACAAGCACCTCGTGAATCTAGTTTTGAGCGGCCATCAAAATCAAAAGATGACGAGCCTAAATCATCGGGACATGGCGGTGGCTTGCGTCAATTCCAACGATAAACGTTAGCGATCTCGTTTTTTTCAAGGTCGGGCCTATGCCCGGCCTTTTTTTATCGATTGGAATACTGAGAAAAAATTCCACTTGCTGAAAGTGCCTGCAGACTTAGAGTGGCGACGTTATGAGAACTATTTTAAATTCACCACCTCCGCTGGACATTGATCGGCCGCGCATAAAATTTCCCTTCAAGTTATTGGCCCTTATTCCCATCATTATTTTGCTATTGGTGGGAATCTTATCCTCGTTTTATACGGTTAATACTGAATCAGTAGGAGTAGTGCAGCGCTTTGGTAGATTTCATCTCATCACTGAACCAGGTTTGCATGGGAAATTGCCATTTTTTATCGATCGGGTGACAATTCTTCCGACTCGCCGGCAGTTAAAATTAGAGTTTGGTTTCTCGACCCCTGGCGCAACAAATGAGTATCAAGGTAGCACACAACCTGATCTGGAGCGTGATATGGTAACCGGAGACCTAAACGCAGCAGAAGTCGAGTGGGTGGTGCAGTATGGCATCAGTGAACCAGAGCAGTATCTTTTTCATTTTCGCGAAGCTCCAGCAACGCTGCGCGACATTTCCGAAAGCATCATGTGCGAGGTAATCGGTGACCGCACAGTCGATGAAGTTCTCACATTTGGACGCACTGAAATCGAGACGGATTGCCTCGCAAAAATCAAAGAAGTCGTCGCGCAATTTCACATGGGAATTCGCGTGGAGCAAATTCAACTAAAAAACATTCACCCGCCCCGTCCTGTTCAAAATTCTTTCGATGAAGTCAACCGCGCACAACAAGAGCGCGAAGAAAGAATTAACATCGCCAATGGCGAATATAACAAAATTATTCCACGCGCCAAAGGTCTTGCTGCACAGAAAATTTCTGGCGCAGAAGGATATGCATTTCAGCGTGTCAATGAAGCAGAGGGAGACGTCGCGCGTTTTCGAGAGTTGTTAGTCCAATACGAAAAAGCGCCTGCGATCACCAAACAACGTCTCTATTGGGAAACGATGAAAGAAGTGCTGCCAAAACTAGGCAGTAAAGTCATCATAGATGAGGATGCCAAGCAATTCCTGCCGATGATGAATCTACAACAAACCCCTAACTCCTCACGCTAATTTTTATGATCAAACAAACATCTTACATACTTCTCTTTTTAGCACTATTTGTCGGCTTTGTGGTCATCTCGAATAGCGCTTACACCATTGATGAAACGGAGCAAGTCATCATCACCGAATTTGGCAAGCCGAAAGGCCAACCAATCAACGCGAATCCCCTTGTGAACGAGGCGGGCTTGCATTTCAAAAAACCTTTTGTGCAGAAAGTCAACCGCATTGATAAACGCGTGCTTGAATGGGATGGCCCAGCCACGGAAATGCCCACGCGTGACAAACTCTACATCAATGTAGATAACTTTGCCCGCTGGCGTATCGTTAACGCACAGTTGTATTTTGAAAGTCTGCGTGATGAGCGCACTGCGATTTCGCGTCTCGACGACGCCATCGGTGGTGCCACGCGTAGTGTGATCGCGAAACATGATCTCATCGAGGTCATCCGCAGTGATAAAGATCGAAAATCGGTTCAACCAGAAGATTTTGTTAGTGAAAACTCAAAACTAGGAGTACTGCCGATCATTCGTTATGGTAGATATGCTCTCGATCAAGAAATCCTAGCTGCTGCAAAACCTAAAACTGACTCATGGGGCATTGAATTGATCGACATTCGCTTTAAACGCATCAATTACAAAGCTGGGGTGATTCAAAAAATCTATGACCGTATGGAATCGGAGCGCCAACAAATTGCATCTAGATTTATTTCCGAGGGCGAAGGTGAGGCCGCAATCATTCAAGGTCGACAAGAGCGGGATTTGTTACAAATCCAATCGGAAGCTTATCGAAAAGAGCAAGAATTGAAAGGTAAAGCCGATGCCGCAGCGACAGAAATCTACGCGAAAGCCTACAACAGCAGCCCCAGTGCCGCGGATTTCTATCTGTTTGTAAAAACGTTAGAAACCTACAAGGAAACTCTGTCCAAAGACACGACGGCCGTTTTCACCACCAACAGTGATTTGTTTCGCCTCTTGAAACAAGTGGAGACGCCAAAAACCACCACTAGCCCAGCGGCGACCCCTCCGGCACCGTAATCGAGATGTTTTATAATTGACCTTTTTAGTATTACAGAAAAACACAAAGCTCTCCTTGCCAATTGGTAAATATTCTGCATAGATCGCGCGGGCATTCGATTGCCTGCTACTCTATGTCATCACCTACACTACTAATTCTCGCTGCTGGAATGGGCTCTCGTTACGGCGGTTTAAAGCAAATGGATCCTATGGGTCCTAATGGCGAAACCGTGCTTGATTACTCAGTATTCGATGCGATCCGCGCTGGATTCACGCGGGTTGTGTTTATCATTCGTCACGATTTTGCCGAGGCATTTCAGGCGGGGATCGGCGCTCGGTTTAAAGATAAAATCGAAGTCGCTTATGCTTACCAATCGCTCGATGATTTACCAGATGGTTACACCGTTCCAGCAGGACGCACGAAGCCATGGGGCACCACCCACGCCATTCGCGCCGCACGTGAATTGATCCATGGTCCCTTTGCCGTGATCAATGCCGATGACTTTTATGGCCGTGATTCCTACGTGAAAGCTGCTGAATTTCTCACCACAACACCAGTCGATACCACGCGTGATCATTACGCTATGGTCGGTTATCAATTGGAAAATACTCTATCGGATTATGGCGACGTCAATCGTGGAGTCTGCGCTACTGATGAAAATGGTTTACTAAAAAATGTCGAGGAAGTGGTAAAAATTCAACGCGAAAGCGATGGCGTGGTGCGCGGCATTTATCTTAGTGGAGAAAAACGTGAAGTTCCAGCAGGCTCGATCGTTTCAATGAATTTTTGGGCCTTCAGCGCTTCCTTCATGGGAGCCATCGAAGCTCATTTTACCCGCTTCCTTGCGAAACACGGTAACGAAGAAAAATCTGAATGTTATATACCCACTGTTGTCGATGAATTCATCAATAATGGTCAGGCAGATTGCGCCGTGCTAAAGACTTCCAGTTCTTGGTTCGGAGTCACCTACCCCGCGGATAAAGCTTATGTTGTTGAAAACATCAAGGCACTCATTGAAGCCAACGAATACCCAGATTCACTTTCCTAACGTTTTCTATGCATAATCTCAAAACCATATCCCGTTTATTCGATATGCGTGCCGATTTTGTTTCGGCACATCCCTATGGATCTGGTCACATCAACGACACCTACTGCGCCTACTATGACGCTGCCGGCTTGAGAATTCGCTACATTCATCAACGCATTAATCACAACGTATTCAAAAACCCGATTCATTTGATGGAAAATGTGGATCGTGTCACAAAGCATTCTTTAGCATTATTATTGGAACAAGGTCATCCAGAGGCATATCGTCGCACCTTGACTTGCCTTCCCGCAATCGATGGCAAACCTTATGCCATCGACAGTGAAGGCAATGTGTGGCGCACCTATCCCTTCATCGAAAGAGCCCGAGGTTATGATGTGCTAGAAACTACCGAGCAAGCATACCAAGCGGCGAAAGCCTTCGGCGAATTTCAAAAACTCGCCGCTGGATTGCCTGGCGAACGCCTTCACGAAACGATCCCGCATTTCCACCATACACGTAATCGTTTTTTAACACTACTGGAGGCGATCAAAAATGATAGCCATCAACGCGTTCACGAAGTAGGAGCAGAAATCGATTTCATCCGCTCCCGTGAAGCAGATTGCTCACGCATCGTTGATCTGATTGCATCAGGACAAATCCCCGAACGAGTGACGCATAACGACACCAAACTGAACAATGTTTTGTTAGATGACGTTACCGCCGAGGGTGTTTGCGTGATCGACCTTGACACCACCATGCCAGGCTCAGCGTTGTATGACTTTGGTGACATGGTGCGCACCGCCGTGCCAAAACTCGCAGAGGACAGCACTGATCTGAGCAATATGGATCTAAAAATGGATATGTTCCAAGCTCTGCTCAATGGGTATTCCCAAAGCGCTACATTTCTCAACGACGCAGAAAAATCACATCTCGCCTTTGCTGGAAAACTACTCACCTTAGAATGTAGCATTCGTTTTCTCACGGATTACTTGCAAGGTGATGTCTATTTCAAAATCAAAACTCCATCGCAAAACATTGATCGCTGCCGCAATCAAATCGCCTTCGTAAAAGCGTTGGAACGACGCATGCCTGAGCTAGAAGAACGCAGCAATAAACTATTTTCACTCTAACATTTATTATGAAAATTCTCATCACTGGTGGCGCTGGGTTCATTGGCTCGCATATCGCCGAGCATTTCCAATCAACTGCCACAGAAATCAGAGTGCTGGACAATCTCCGCACCGGATACGAAAAAAACATCGCAGGTCTCAATGTAAACTTCTTACGTGGATCGATCACTGATCGGGAAATCGTCAAAAAAGCAGTCACCGGTGTGGACTATATTTTTCACATGGCCGCACTTGTCAGCGTGCCAGAATCCATGAGTAAACCAAGTGAATGCATTGATATCAATGCACAAGGTTTACTCAATGTACTCGAGGAAGCATCAAATGCAGGAGTAAAAAAAATTGTGCTAGCTTCCTCGGCTGCGATCTATGGTGATAATCCGACAGTGCCAAAGATCGAGACCATGTTTCCCGAACCGAAAAGCCCCTACGCGATTACCAAACTTGATGGCGAATATTATTTGGAGCTGTATCGGCGCGAAGGGAAAATTCAAAGCGCATCGCTTCGATTTTTTAACGTCTTCGGTCCACGTCAAGACCCTAAAGGAGCCTACGCTGCTGCGGTGCCAATTTTCATCGAAAAAGCACTGCGCAATGAGGATATCACCATTTTCGGCGATGGTGAAGCGACACGTGATTTCATATACGTAAAAGACATCGTCGGGGCACTAGCATTCGCCGCACTGAACGATATCCACGGCACCTTCAATGCTGGTTATGGAGGGCAAGTCACCATCAAAGATTTGGCAACTGCCATCATCTCGGCCGCAGGATCTAGTTCAAAAATTGTCCACCTAGCAGATCGCCCTGGTGATGTGAAACATTCACGCGCCTCTGCAGAAAAATTGCGCAATACCGGCTGGGTGCCACAATACACCATGGAGCAAGGACTAGCTAGCACCATGGATTATTTCCGCAACGTATAAAAGAAAAGCGGTGTCAAAGCGACTAGCGCCTGCACCGCATCTCAACATACTTTGCTAAAAAGCAGGGAATTATTTACCCCAACGTGCCAACAGCGTGGTTGCCATATCGCTAGGTGTTTCTGCTACGGCGATGCCACATTCAGCAAGAATGCGTTTTTTTGCTTCGGCAGTGTCATCTTCACCACCAACGATCGCTCCCGCATGACCCATGCGACGTCCTGGAGGAGCTGTTGCACCTGCGATAAATCCCGCGATGGGTTTCTTGCAATGCTCCTTTGCCCAGCGTGCGGCTTCTACTTCTGCATTTCCGCCGATTTCACCAATCATGATGATCGCTTCTGTCTCGGGATCATTGTTGAACATCTCTAACACTTCTTGATGATTCGTGCCATTGATCGGATCGCCACCGATGCCTACGCAGGTGCTTTGACCATAGCCGAGTTGCGTTAATTGAAACACCGCCTCATAGGTGAGAGTACCCGAACGGGATACAACGCCCACGTTACCGCGTTTATGAATGTAGCCAGGAGCAATGCCGATGCGGCAGCCACCGTGAGATTTTTCGCCGTAGCCAGGAGTCACGATACCTGGGCAGTTAGGGCCGACGAGACGGACTGGCAAGCCTTTGAGTGCTTCTTTGACGCGCATCATATCCATGACAGGAATGCCTTCGGTAATGCAGACGATTAACTCAACTCCGGCATCTGCGGCTTCCAGAATGGCATCTGCGGCGAACGGAGGTGGTACAAAAATCGCCGATGCCGTAGCACCTGTTTCTCTTACAGCTTCAGCAACGCCGTTAAAAATTGGCACAGTGTTTTCAAAAAACTGACCGCCTTTTCCAGGAGTCACGCCTGCTACGACTTTAGTGCCGTATGCAAGTGATAGGGAAGCATGACGAGCGCCAAAGCTACCTGTGATTCCTTGAATGAGAACTTTGGTGTTTTCGTTAATGAGAATGGACATGATATTTGATTGTTAGATAATGAATAAATTGCTCAGTTAACAAGAGCTACAATTTTTTGAGCTGCATCTGCCATGGTGCTGGCGGCGGTGATATTAATGCCACTAGCAGCAAGCGTTGCTTTGCCAGCATCGACGTTATTGCCTTCCAAACGCACTACCAATGGAATCGGCAAGCCAGTTTCCTTCGCAGCGGCGACTACGCCTTCCGCGATGACGTTGCAATCCATGATACCACCGAAGATATTGATCATAATGCCTTTCACATTCGGATCGCCAAGGATAATTTTAAATGCCGCAGAAACTTGCTCCTTCGAGGCGCCACCGCCTACGTCGAGGAAGTTCGCTGGTTCACCACCGTAGTGTTGAATGATGTCCATGGTCGCCATCGCAAGACCAGCGCCATTGACAAGACAAGCGATGTTTCCATCTAGGCCAATATAATTGAGATCATACTCAGAAGCTGCCACTTCGCGTGGATCCTCTTCTTCTTTATCGCGCATCGCAACAATATCGGGATGGCGGTAAAGGGCGTTGTCATCAAAACCAAACTTCGCATCCAGTGCTAAAACACGACCATCTGGTGTGGTCACAAGAGGATTGATTTCTAACATCGAGCAATCGCATTCAAGGAAAAGTCTATAGAGATTGGCTAACAATTTGGCGAACTGCTTGGCAAAATCTCCCGTTAGACCTAGTGATGCAGTGATTTTTCTCACTTCGTATGCTTGAAGACCAAGTATAGGATGAATGAACTGACGAACAATTTTTTCCGGAGTGTTATGGGCTACATCTTCGATATTCATGCCACCTTCAGTCGATGCGACGATCACAGGCCGGCAGGTAGAGCGATCCATGAGAATAGCGAGATAGTATTCATGAGTGATGTCAACGGCTTCGGCGATCATCACCTTGCGCACCAAACGACCAGCCTCGCCTGTTTGTACGGTGACGAGTGTTTCATTGAGCATTTTCGCAGCGAACTCCGCAGCTTGTTCGGGAGATTCGATTAGATGAACTCCTCCTTTGAAGCCATTTTTGAATGTCCCCTTGCCTCGGCCACCAGCATGAACTTGCGCTTTGATCACTAATGACGATCCAGCGAATTCGCGAGCAGCAGCCTCCGCTTCCGCCGGGGTCGAGGCAACTTTGCCTTTCGGGCTGGGAACTTGGAATCGATCAAAGAGCTCTTTTGCTTGGTATTCGTGGATGTTCATAGTGATACGGAAAAAATTTCGCGCGAAACTAGGAGCCGATTAGCATAACGTCAAGAATAGAACGTGAAATAAATGAAATGATTTTCCATGCTTGCTAAATCTGCATGTGACTAACAGTATAATGGCGCGTTCCACTCATGGGATGCCTGAAAGATATGAATCGTTTTTTCCTTTATCTCATCAAATCTCTACTATTCTTGGCGATCATTCCATGCTCTGCGCAAGAGCAATTTTTTCGTAAAGTCTATGAGGTGAAAACCGGATCCTACGTTGAAGTTAAGGCATTGTTCTCCTCTCTACCCACTTCTGGCTATGCGCCAGTCCGCGTGACAATTGCCAATCGCACCGCTGTACCTGCCTCACTTTCGTTTGACTTCACTAGCACAGTTAATTCAATCTATTATTCATCGAATGGCCATTTAGAGATGAAATCCTCTTTTGGAGCCTCCGCTGCTGCTGGCACGGTAAGCACTACAGACCTGCTTGTCCCCGTGGCCGCCATGGTAAAATCAATTAGCAGCTATGGACAAGGTTCTCAATCTCTCTCTGTGACGATGGTAGGAGTGAGCAATGATAGCTACACACAAAGCTCAACGCTATCAGATAAGTTCCCTAACATCTTACTATCAGAAGTGCTCTACACTCCGAATGCTTCCTCGCTGGATGCTGCAACCAATGCACACATAGGAAGTGGCAGTTATAGTTCGGGCAACTTGAAATTTGCTGGGAAATTTATCCCTAGCGAAATGCCCGATGACTGGCGTGGCTACAGTGGCTATGATCGCATTATTATGACTGATACTGACTGGACTTCCATGACTCCTGGGGCACGTGCGGCAGTATTGCAGTGGAATCGATCCGGTGGATTGCTGCGCATTTGCCTCACAAACCCCGCTAACACATTTACTACATTAGGCATTGATAAAACAAATGATGGCGGAAAGGCACTCACCAGAAGCATGGGCATCGTAAGACTAATGCCTCTAGGCGCGGGAAGCTCACTTGATGCGAAAAAGCTAGTAAAAGAGATGACTTCTAAGCCTAGCGATTCATGGCAATATCAATCATACGCAAACGATTATTCTGGAACCTGGGGTTTGCAAAATGCGATGGGGCAAAAGACATTCCACTTCTTTCTGTTCATCCTAGTGTTGATCGGCTTTGCCGTTTTGGTGGCGCCTGTGAATTTATTTGTTTTTGCGAAATCTGATCGACGTCATAAACTTTTTATCACAACGCCGATTATTTCTATCGGTGCAAGTTTGGCGATGATCGCGCTCATTTTTCTGCAAGATGGTCTTGGAGGAAAAGGCATGAGGGTGCAATTGATGGAAGTGCGCAATGACGGATCGGATAACAATTCTTATCTAGTGCAAGAGCAAATTTCGCGTACTGGCGTACTACTCGGTGGTCGCTTTCAGATGAGCGAATCTTGCGTGATTTCTCCCGTGCCACTCAATCCTTCACAATGGGTGCGACTATCTAACGATAGCACGAATGATCAAAATTACTCGCTGCAAGCGAATGATAAAGGGATGCTTGTGAATGGTGATTGGTTTCAATCGCGCTCTGAACAAGCCCAGGTCCTCAAAGCAGTGATCCCCTCTCGTGCTCGCATCGAAGCTGTCGCAAATTCGGCAAGCCCTGCATTTCTATCGTATTTTGAATATCCTCTCACTCAGTTTTTCTACGTCGCTGATGATGGGAAATTCTGGACGGCCGATAATATCGCGGCCGGAACGAACTTCACGTGCCGCGAAAGCAGCGAAGCTGAATATGCCACATTCATTAAAAACAGCGCATCGCTGTTTGGTAAAGGAAATGGCGAAAAGTTAGAATCTCTCAGCAAACGCAGTCACCACTTTGTCGCCACTAGTTCCTCAGCACCGATGTTGGAAACTTTCAGCAGTATCAACTGGACAGAAAGCACCTCTGTCATCACCGGCAGCATCGCGCAAGAAACACAACCATAACTTTTATTCCCTCACGTATTCATGAGCACTCCCGCTATTTCGGTTCATAATCTCTATCGCTACTTCGGCACCTTAAAAGCCGTCAATGGTGTTACCTTTGAAATTCCCAAAGGATCAGTCTGTGGCTTTGTCGGTGCCAATGGAGCCGGCAAAACTACGACGATGCGCATTCTCGCATCGCTCGATTACCCCACGCTGGGCACAGCAGAAATTTGTGGCTACAATGTCGTGAGTCACCCTGAGGAAGTTCGTCGATTGATCGGTTGGATGCCAGATCATTTTGGCAACTATGAACACATGACAGTTGTCGAATACCTTGATTTCTATGCTCGTGCGCTAGGTTATAAGGGCAAAGAAAGACGGCAACGGGTACAAGAGGTGATGGATTTTACCGATCTTGGTCCTTTGGCGGAACGATTTTCTAACAAATTATCCAAAGGCAATACGCAACGCCTAGGACTAGGACGAGCATTGCTGCAAGACCCCGAAGTACTGGTCATGGACGAACCCGCCGCCGGTCTCGACCCCAAGGCTCGTGTAGAATTGAAAAGCCTCATCCGGGTATTGGCCAATGAAGGCAAAACAATATTTATTTCCTCACACATTCTTTCCGAGCTCGGTGAAATGTGCGATTCACTATTGTTCATCAATGGTGGCCGCATCGTTCACCACGGAGATGCTCAGAGCATGATGCAAGAGACCGATGTCACAGGAGGCTTGCTCTACGATGTGCAGATCCTTGGTGATGCCGAGTCACTATCTGCTTGGTGCTTGTTGCATCCCAAAGTGGAATTCCTAGAATCTCGCAAGCAAGGTGGCCGCATACGGATTGAATCCAACGCCATCGATGATTCCGCAGAAATTCTTCACCGCATGATCAAAGATGGACTGCGTGTTGTGGAATTCCATCGCGAGCAACGAAACCTAGAAGACGCTTTCATCGATATGTTAGGCAAAATTGATCGTGGGGAGATCGCTGGTAAAACCCCGCCGCAAATGCCGACAACACCTGCTTTTAATCCACCTACACTCTAACAATTATTTTTTTTCGTGAGCGAATCTGCAATCATTTCCACTCCGCCCTTGCCGAAATCGGCCACCGATCATCTTACTGATTTTTCGGATCGACTGCCGCCGATGTTAGTCAAGGAATTACGTCAAGGCTTGAGAGCACGCACCTTTGTGGCGGTGTTTCTTGGCTTACAGCTTTTCCTTGCATTGGTGATGCTCTTTGCCACCACCGCTTCAGGGGTCAATGGTGCTGGGGGCGTTGTATCTCGCATCATTTTCCTCTTCTTTATGTTAGCTGTGCTGGTTGTGCAACCACTGCGTGGCATCAATGCATTATACGGAGAAATCAAGAGCAGCACCATTGATCTTATGGTGCTCACCCGATTAAGTGCGAGACGCATCGTATTTGGCAAATGGGCGGCCATTGTCGGGCAAACATTGCTATTGTTTGTATCGATCGCACCTTATTTGATTCTGCGCTATTTCTTTGGTGGTATGAATCTTTTCGCAGAAATGTTAGCCTTGTCGTCAGTTCTCATTCTTTCCATCTGTCTCACTGGTTTATCGGTCGGGGTCTCTGCGAATCGGGCGATTTTGATTCGAGGCTTACTGCCATTAGCTGTCGCCGTATTTTTTCTTTTTTCCACCTTTGGCCTCTGTACGAATAGCTCATTTGAATATTTGCTGCGTGAATTTACTATGCAGGATGAGGAATTCGTCGCCGTCTTTTTTTCACTATTGATTGGCTCACTTTACATCGCATGGACCGCATTTGGATTAGGAGTATCAGCGATTGCACCTGCTGCGGAAAACCACAGCTCACTCAATCGTGTGATCACACTTATCGTGATGGCGCTGATCGGGTTGATTCTGTATCTGGTGGATGCTGATTGGGAAGCCGTGCCATTTGCGATAGGGGCGGCCGCGTTACCTGGAATTATTTTAGCATTTGGTGAGAAAAATTTTCTCATGCCGCGCATTACCGAGCCATTTGTACGACGTGGCTTTATCGGCAGAATGCTTGGTTTGCTTTTCTACCCTTGTTGGTCAGCTGGTGTATTTTATGCAACCTTGTTGATTGGTATTATTTACGGGCTAGGAGCATTAGGTTATTATCACGAAAATACTCTAGGTAATTATTACGATCCTGATGTATCTGTGGTTCTTACATCCCTTATCGGATGCCTGATTTTTCCCGCAGCTGTCTTGGTATTTTTTCAGAAAAAAATTACCAACCATTTAGGAATGTATATTGGTATCCTTGCTGGAAGTTTTGCCTTGATGGCGGCGATGTTTGCGATTGCAGAGAGCACAAGTTCTCAAGTCTCACTTTGGACATTTTGTTGGCTGCCACCTGTCAATCTGTGCATGCAGGGCGGGCGCTTCGATTAATCAACTACCATCATTGTTTCGGTCATTTTCAATGCCATCTATCTGGTGATTTTAATCATCCACGCACTATCGCAACTTAAGGTCATCCGTGAAGCCGAGCAAGAAGCGATCAAGATGTTTCATCCATCTGCCAAAGAATCCTGATTTTTCGCATTGAATTTTAGGACGCTTACTATCAAGCTCAAGATTTGTGTCGTTAGTAGTGGGATTGAAGTAGGAAGTGAAGTTGATCCAGTCGCAGATGTCGAGAGGAGCGTATGCAAGCAGTTGGTTTTTATGAGGAAATAGCACAGCGTTGCAGCCTCCAAATGGCGACGAAAAGTAAAACTCCCCATGAAAACAAC
>CAIRGO010000187.1 GCA_903878115.1 Akkermansiaceae bacterium
ATCGTGATGCGATTGTGCGCGCCTTGGAAAGTGGACAGCTTGCTGGTTATGCAGGTGATGTCTGGTTTCCTCAGCCAGCACCCCAAGACCATCCTTGGAGAACCATGCCTCATCATGGCATGACACCCCACATTTCAGGATCCAGTCTATCGGCACAGGCTCGCTACGCGGCCGGAGTTCGCGAAATTTTGGAATGCTGGTTTGCTGGCAAAGCCTTACGCTCGGAATACTTGATCGTTGACGGAGGACAGCTTGCCGGAGTAGGGATGCATTCTTACAGTTCAGGAAATGCTACCGGCGGATCAGAGGAAGCGGAAAAATTTAAAACGTCGAAATAATCTGATTTTAAAAAAGCTAACAATAAAACATCATGAAATTACATACACAACTTACATTCGCCTGCCTCCTCTCCAGTGCGCTTCACGCCCAAGAGGTAATTGTCGCCCAACCTGGTGGCAAACTCAAAGCGGCCCCTGCCGTTCAGTTCGTCCAGATCGCCGATGGCTTGGTGGACCCGATCCATATCACCGCGCCGAAAGATGGTTCCGGTCGTCTGTTTGTCTGCGAACGCCCAGGGGTAGTTCGCATCGTACAAGATGGCAAGCTGCTGGAAAAACCATTCCTCGACATCAAAGAAAAGACGCTCAGTTCATTCCTTGAAGAAGGACTATTCTGCATCGAATTCCATCCGAAATTTAAGGAAAATGGCTTGTTCTATATTTCCTATTCCGACTTGTGGTTCAATGGCTCGACCATGCTGGTGCAGTATAAAGTATCAGATAAAAATCCAAACAAAGTGGATATGGATAGTGCCAAAGTGATCATGCAGATTGATTTCCCCTATTGCAATCACCACGGTGGGAAAATGGCATTCGGACCCGATGGCTACCTCTACATTGGAGTAGGCGATGGTGGTTGGGAAGGCGATGTTCTCAGCGCCGGACAAGATCTCACCATGCTTCTAGGGAAAATGCTGCGTATCGATGTGGATCACTCGACCGCTGATCGCGCCTACACGATTCCTAAAGACAATCCGTTTCTCACACCTCTGCAACAAATGACCTTGTTCGGAGTCACGGAGAAGCAGTTTTCCCAAATCCATCCCAAGGCTCGTCCCGAAATCTGGGCCTATGGCATTCGCAATCCATGGACATTTTCCTTCGACCGTAAAACTGGCGACCTCTTCATCGCCGACATCGGGCAGAATCACTGGGAGGAAATCAACAAGCAACCAGCTGATAGCAAGGGCGGCGAGAACTACGGTTGGAAGTTCATGTGTGGCAGCCACACCTTCCCGATCGAAGATGAAAAGACCAATCCACGGGTTGGTTTGCTACCCATCGCGGAATACAGCCACGTTGACCAAGGCATCTGCGTCACCGGTCTCGGCATTTATCGTGGTAAAGATTATCCATCGATGGAAGGCATCTACTTTGCCAGCGATTGGGGTACCGGAAAAGTCTGGGGCTTGCAGAAAGATGACAAAGGAGCTTGGCAGATGCAGGAGTTGCTCGATCTCGATACTCCCATCCGCCCGACCAGCGGAGGAGAAGATGAAGCGGGTAATATTTACATGACACACGCCAGTGCCAGTTATGGCGGACCAGTAGATCCTTATACTTCAGAGCGAGGAGCACTTTGGAAACTCGTACCTGCGGACAAAGTTCCCGCTGGCGCCGTGACCGCACCACTTCAAAAGAAATAATTCATGATGCGATTACCATTCCTCTTAGGTGCTGCCCTGCTGTGCCCATTTTCACTGACGATTCACGCTGAAACTCCCGCTGCTCCCGCTGAGCATACGGGCCATGATCACCATGCTACTGCTAGCGCGGGACGGAAAATGGAATTGATTGAAGGCCTAACTTCGGATGATTTTCTCCGTCTCGGCTCGAAACCAAATACCGTGGACGTGATCATCATCGCAGTTTTCAACGATGAAAATTACGGCATGAACTTCAATGGATTCGCCAAAGGAGCAGCCATTTACACAATTCCTAAAGGCTGGACAGTCAATGTCACTTACATCAATCCGAGTCCTGTGCCTCACAGTTTGATCGTAATCGAAAAGGACGAGCTCAAGAAACTTCAGGTTGCGGAGCCCTATTTTAAGGGAGCCGCCGTGCCGAACCATTTGAAAGGTCTCGCTTACGAAAAGAGCAGCTTTAGCTTTGTGGCAGATGAAGCGGGCGAGTTTGCATTCGCCTGCGGATTCCCCTCTCATGCGATGAACGGTCATTGGATCGCCTTGGAGATTTCCGATGAGGCCAAGGCACCCACCATTAAACTCGGCGCAGCCGAAGCCAAAGCCGCTAGCCCAACCAAATCAAACTAAGTGGCGAGCATATTGAGTCGCGAACGAACGATCGCTCAAGCGGGCTTCAACCGTTGGTTGGTGCCGCCCGCTGCCATCGCGGCTCACATGTGCATCGGACAGGTGTATGGTTTCAGCGTATTCAATAAACCGCTCATGGCGGAATTGGGCGTGCCGATATCCAACATCCAGTGGGCCTACTCGATTGCATTGATCATGTTGGGGCTTTCCGCAGCAGTCTTCGGCAAATGGGTCGAACGTAGCGGACCACGCCGCACCTTAGTCGCGTCCTGCGCCTGCTTTTGTGGTGGATTGCTGCTAGCCTCGCTCGGGGTGCATTTTAAATCACTGCCGCTGGTACTTTTCGGTTATGGATTTGTCGGCGGAATCGGACTAGGGCTCGGCTACATCGCCCCCGTTTCCACGCTGGTAAAGTGGTTTCCTGACCGCCCAGGCATGGCAACGGGCATGGCCATCATGGGCTTTGGTGGAGGAGCATTGATCGGCTCGCCGCTCGGGCAGGAATTGATGAAGTATTTTCAAAACGGCGCCGACACGGGAGCTGGCCAAGCGCTGGCCACGTTGGCCTGCCTTTACGCGTGCTTTATTCTTTTGGCGGCATTCACTATGCGCGTTCCCGCCCATGATTGGAAACCTGAAGGCTACGTGCCTAGTCAGCAAAATCATCACCTAATCACCAAGGCCCACGTATCAGTCGATACAGCATGGCGAACACCGCAATTTTGGTTTCTCTGGCTAGTGTTGTGCATGAATGTTAGTGCTGGCATTGGTATTCTCGGTCGTGCGGCAGATATGTTCCAAGACATGTTCCTCGGCGCTGCAGTCAGTGATTCTCAGAAGACCGCAAACGCGGCAATCGGGGCTGGTTTCGCGGGGCTACTCTCGATTTTCAATCTCGGTGGCCGCTTCTTCTGGTCTTCGATTTCCGACCGCACGGGACGCAAAGCAGTGTATTGTCTCTACTTCATTCTGGGCGCGGTGTTATATTCCATGCTTCCTTGGGCTCAGCAAACGCAGAATAAGGTGCTTTTCGTCTGCCTAACCGCCGCCATCATCAGCATGTATGGCGGAGGCTTCGCCACGATTCCGGTATATTTGAAAGATCTCTTTGGAACCTATCAAGTAGGAGCCATCCACGGACGATTGATCACGGCATGGAGTGTTGCCGCAGTGATCGGTCCTGCCCTCGTCAATGGCCTTTACGATTCACGTGTTGCCGCGGGTGTGCCTAAAGCCGAAGCCTACAATGGAACATTTTATCTGATGTGTGGCGTGCTCATGATCGGTCTTGTTGCCAATCTCCTCGTCCGTCCAGTCGCCTCAAAAAACCACATGCCATGAAGACTTCTTCTCTCAAATTACTAGTCGCCTGGATGATCGTGATCCTACCGCTGGGCTGGGGCATTTATAAATCGGCGATCAAGTCCAAGCCACTTTTTCAGCCGTCACCACCGCACGCAAGTCCTTGATTACCCTGATTTCCGCCTTGCGATCACATGGGAAGTAGCATGGATGGTATGGCAATTCATGAGCAGTGAAAAACAATAACTGCATAGCTATCTACTTCGCTTTTCACTAACCTCACCGAAGTGAAATCTTGCTTGCATTGCAATACTGCCTTTACTCCTCGCTCGACGAAGGATGACTATTGTTGTCATGGTTGTGAGTATGTGCACCAGATGATTCAAGATCAAGGCTTGGGGCAATTTTATGATTTGAAACAGGGGTTAGCTACTGTTCCTGTGAAGAGCAGACCATTTGAAGATCACGATTTTTCTTGGTTACCAGCTCTGATAGAAAAAGCCGAGCAAAACCAAGACAGTGAGGCCTCGTTAGATCTTGCTTTGGATGGAATTTCTTGTGTCGGCTGTGTGTGGTTGATCGAGACAATTTTCGCTCGCTATCCGGGATCGATCCGCGCAGCAGCACATCCTGCTCAAGGAATGCTACATGTTGAATGGATGATTGGGGCATGTGACCTTGAAGGATTTTTCAAAGAAATCACGCAATTTGGATACATGGTAGCGCCTGCTGATGGCAATATCGTGCGAGGTGAAATACAAAAATTGCAAGCGCGCATGGGCTTGTGTGGTGCATTTGCCTTGAATGCGATGGCGTTTTCGCTACCCGCTTATTTAGGCATGCCGCGGGACTTCATGTTTGCGGATTTATTTCGCTTGATTGCCTTTTTATCTGCGACTTTTGGAATGTTGATCGGCGGTGGATGGTTTATTCAGCGAGCATGGCGCGCACTGCGGATCGGCAATGTGCACATGGACTTACCGATTGCGTTAGGCTTAGTGGCTGCTTACACAGGATCGATCATAGGTTGGATCGTGAACTCGGAAAAATTAGTATATTTTGACTTCGTCGCGATGTTTGTTTTTCTGATGTTAGTAGGGCGAACACTGCAAACGTCGGCGGTCGATCGCAACCGCAAACGTTTGATACGCCAACAACCAGTGCCGCACAGCTTTGCATCAGCAGATGAAACTGGAGCAGATATTCTGTTAGAAAAACTTGAAACCGATGTTTCCTACCTTTTGAATCCTGGGCAAGCGAATCCGGTGGCAGCCGTGGTGCAAGATCAGCATGCTTCATTCTCGTTAGAATGGATTAATGGCGAAGCTGAATCAGTCAATTTCGCCCCAGGATCACGATTACCGGCAGGGGCAATTTTATTGAGTCGCACGACAATCGCATTAAAGGCCAGTGAAGCATGGAAAGACTCATTACTGGCAAGACTGACGGCACCAAATCACAGTGAACGTGGTCATGCATTCTTGGATATTTTGCTGCGCTATTGGATCACCGTGATTTTACTGATCGGTCTGATAGGATTTCTCTGGCATACCCTGCATCATCAATGGATCACCGGATTACAGGTGATGATTTCTGTATTCGTTGTGTCATGCCCTTGCGCGCTTGGAGTTGCCATACCCTTGGCTGATGACTTAGCAGCAACGAAATTACAAAATCTTGGCGTATTTCTGAGATCTACGACCTTTTGGTCGCGCATCAGAAAAGTGCAGCATATCTTTTTTGATAAAACAGGGACTCTCACGCTAGAACGTCCGCTGTTGATGGATGATGATAGCATTTCCTCTTTGGATGATAGCGCAGCGCTGGCGTTGGCCCGACTAACGAGTAAATCGTTGCATCCGATATCGCGCTCCTTGTTAGAACATCTCGGCGCGCGTGGGCAACGCTTATTGATGGATTCCACCGATGGAGAAGTAATAGAACACCCTGGTATGGGCGTGGAATGGATCGTTGATCAAACGCATTGGACGCTTGGCAGAAGTGATTGGATGAGCGCGACAAACCCACTCTCTGCGGCCACGGTGCTGCGCTGTAACGAAGTCCAGATTGCAGATTTTTCGTTCAAAGATTCGCTGCGCCCCTCTGCGGTGACTGCTCTCGAAGCGCTGCGCAAAAAAGACATCACATTGCACATTCTCTCCGGGGATCATCCTAAAAAAGTCCAGGAGATCGCGACACAACTGCGCATCCCTAGTGAGATGGCAATGGGGTCGTTATTACCTGATGAGAAAGCAGCGGTTGTGAAAAAAATCGACGAACAAAATACCCTCTACATTGGTGATGGAGCGAATGATTCGTTAGCTTTTGATGCGGCTTATGTGACAGGCACGCCAGAAACAGATCGATCTTTGCTCGAATCGAAGGCAGATTTTTACACACTTGGTTCTGGGTTATCGTTTCTGCCCCAACTATTTTCGATTGCTGCCGAGAGAGCTCGCGGTGTAAGATATGCGTTTGTTTTTGCCTTCAGTTACAACATCACCGTGGTCACACTCGCGCTAATGGGAAAAATGAATCCCCTGATTGCTGCGATCGTAATGCCCTTAAGCTCATTAGTTTCACTCACGCTGATTGCTTTTTCTCTGCAAAAAAGAACATCTCTAGTTGATCAATCACAGGATACATCATATAATCCCGCCGATGCCGAACCGGGAAATTACCAAATCGCCAGAAACTCCCCATAAGAGTTTCGAACATACCTTGTTTGAAAAGCTAATTCATTCAGAAAGATTCATCACCTATCAGGACGCTTTTCGCGCCGCTACAGGACTGCCATTACGTCTTGTATCTGCTGACTCAGAAAGATGGTGCCTAGATGATCAAAACATCAATCGCAGCCCATTTTGTGAAAAATTAAACCTCTGCAAAAGTGCCTGCTCTGCCTGCATTGATGTCAATTCTCGGTTGATGAAAGAAGCGAATGTCTCAGGGCCTTCCACTTGCCATTGTTTCGCGGGAATGTCAGCATCCGCAGTTCCGATCAAACTTGGATCTTCCACCGTGGCCTATCTTAAAACAGGACAAGTATTTTCCCGCACTCCTGATGAATCGTCATTCGACGAAGTGCTGGCAAAACTAGGAAGAAAAACTATTCCTGAGAAAGAAATTTCTCAACTGCACGATGCCTATTTCCAAACTCGCACAGTGGATCCAAAGCGTTATCAGAGCATGGTCACCCTACTCGCCAGTTTTGGAGAACAACTCACCACCCTTTGCGAACAGCTATCAATGATTGAAGAAGGATCGGAACCAACTGCCATCGCCAAAGCCCGCAAATTTATCCATTCACATCTCGACCAAGCATTGCCGTTGGGCGATGTCGCCAAAGTCGCAGGTCTATCCGAATCACATTTTTGTCGCTTATTTAAGGACTCAACCAGCCTTACCCTCACCGACTATATCAATCGTTGCCGGATCGAGTGGGCGAAGCGTGAACTTCTCCGCTCTGAAGTGCGTATTTCTGAAATTGCTTATCAAATCGGCTACCAATCACTTTCTCAATTCAATCGTTCTTTTGCTCGCATCACCGGCAAATCCCCTACCACCTTTCGTCGCGAACAACTCGACAAAATAGCCTCATAAACATGCACGATAATCCATACGCAGCATCTGACACGCCGCCGCCGATGCATTCTAGCGCATCAGCCGCTGATGCTACTGGTGGCTTGATTCCTTATAAAAACCCGCCAGCACTGATTGCTTACTACCTCGGTGTATTTTCGCTGATTCCCGTTCTTGGATTTTTTCTCGGCATTGCCGCGATCATCTTGGGAATTAAAGGTCTTGGTGTCAAAAAACGCGAGCCTTCACGTAAAGGAACTGCGCACGCCTTGGTCGGAATTATTCTGGGAACTATTGTTGTAATCGTTCATATATTAGTAATAGTGGGCATGGTGCTAGCTAGTAAAAGGATAACATAATGCCCGCAATTGGAAAATTTATCGCCGACCACTGGCGTGATGCGATCGAGATCTTAATTCTCGCGCTCGGGCTATATCAAATTTTCCGTGCCTTCAAATCAACACGCGGTGCACGAATCCTCGTCGGCTTGGCTTCGATCCTGATTTTCCTCACTCTGGTATCGCAATTGTTTTCCTTCCAAGTCATTGGCTGGATCATCACTCGTGCGGCGGCGGCGTTAGCTTTAGCATTGATCGTGATTTTCCAACCAGAGTTGCGCAATGCCCTCGCAAAGCTTGGCAGCAGCCGTTTATTTCTATTCTCCACCACTCGGAAATTGGCATTCTTAGAAACATTCGCAGATGCCGTGATTGCGCTCTCAAAAAAACGCATCGGCGCGCTATTTGCCATCGAGAGAGGAATCAGCATGCGTCAATTTCTCGACACCGGCGTTAAGTTAGATGCCATTTTTTCTCCTGAGTTAGCTTTAGCAGTATTTCATCCCAAAGCACCATTGCACGACGGAGCGATGATCATCGCACAAGACCGCGTTGCGGGAGCGGCTTGTGTATTTCCCGTGAGTCAAAAAGAACTTGGAGATCGCTCCATCGGCCTGCGCCACCGCGCCGCCATAGGCGTATCAGAGGAGACTGATTGCGTTGTCATCGTAGTCTCTGAGGAAACAGGAATCATTTCTCTCTGCGTCGATGGAGAGATGACCCGTGCTACTAATGCAGAAGATTTTCGCGTCAGGCTCGAAGCCCTATTCCTACCAACAACTGCTCCCGATGAAATCAGCACTGACAAAGAATTGGCTCGCTAAACTGGCTTCATTGTTAGCCGCTTATGCCATTTGGTATGTGATCAAAGAACATATCAACGAAAGTGGTAATGAAAAAGCTTCTACCGAAAAAGTAAAAGACAACGAATTATTGCAACGTAAGTTACAAGAGCTTTACCTGCTTCAAGAAAAAATTAACAACCGCATGGATGCTGCGCCGCCACCGAAAGCGCGCATCGTGCCCGAGGAAGAAGCTCCCACAGAACCATGAATTTTTTTATTACCGGAACCGATACCGGAGTCGGCAAAACATATGTGACTAAAGTATTGTTAGAAAGCCTGCGCGCAGATGGTTACGATGCAGTTGGATACAAACCAGTTGCATGCGGAGATCGCGATGATGCCTACATTCTCGCCGCAGCCTCAGGTGACTTGCCTGTGGAGGAAGTAAATCCCTTATGGCTGGCAACTCCGGCAGCTCCTTGGGTGGCCGCAAAGCTCGAAAACCGCAGCATTTTTCCTCAAGATTTGATCGATGGCTATCGTAAACTAGCCGATGAACATGAAATTGTTCTGGTCGAGGGCGCCGGCGGATGGGAAGTGCCAATTACAGAAAACTTTTCGATGTCAGACCTTGCAGCTGCATTAAATATTCCTGTTTGTGTGGTTGTCGCCAATCGTCTCGGTGCGATCAATCACAGTGTGCTTACCTGTAAAGCAATCCAAGCACGCGGAATTACTCTTGCTGGCATTATCTTGAATCATTTAGTCGATGAACTAGATATCCCCATGATTGCCAATAAATCTACGATACCCGCTCTCGCCAAAACTCCATTACTTTGTGAAATCATCCATCAGCAAGACTGGGTTGACCATGATTGGATCACGGAACAATAAATCTCCTTTTGACAATTGTCCGTAATCTGATTCATTGTCCACGCGATGCCCGATATGCTTCCCACTGTTCCTGATGCCCGTGGTCACTTTGGCCAATTTGGTGGCATGTTTGTTCCTGAAACACTCATGACTCCATTGCAGCAACTTACTGTTGCTTATGAAGAAGCGAAAAACGACCCTGCATTTCACGCAGAATTGGATGACCTTCTGCACAATTACGTCGGACGGCCGACACCATTATATTATGCCGAGCGCTGGACTGAATTACTCGGCGGTGCAAAAATCTATCTCAAACGCGAAGATCTTCTTCACACAGGAGCGCACAAGATCAACAACGCCCTCGGTCAAATCTTATTAGCAAAACGATTAGGAAAATCACGTATCATCGCCGAAACGGGTGCCGGACAACACGGCGTAGCCACCGCCACCGTATGTGCAAGGTTTGGTATGGAATGCGTGGTATACATGGGAGCCGTCGACATGGAACGACAAGCTCTCAATGTGGCCCGAATGCGCTTGATGGGAGCGAAAGTCGTGGCTGTTACCGCAGGACAAGCGACACTCAAAGAAGCAGTCAATGAAGCCATGCGCGATTGGGTCGCCTCTGTAGAAAATACCCATTACATTTTAGGCTCAGCCCTCGGGTCCCATCCATTCCCGATGATGGTGCGTGATTTTCATCGCGTCATCGGTATCGAAGCGCGTCGTCAAATATTGGAAAAAGAAGGACGACTACCCGATATGCTCGTCGCTTGCGTTGGCGGCGGATCGAACGCGATGGGACTATTTCACCCCTTTCTCAACGATGCGGATGTGCGCATGATCGGCGTGGAAGCTGGTGGTGATGGCATCATGCCAGAGCGACATGCAGCACGCTTCCAAGGTGGAAAACTCGGAATTCTCCAAGGCACCAAAACCTGGTTACTAGCAGATGATGACGGACAAATCGAACTAACTCACTCGGTGAGTGCGGGCTTAGATTACGCGGCCATCGGACCAGAACACGCGTATCTGCAAAGCATTGGCCGCGTAGAATACACCTATGCCACTGATGACGAGGCACTGGCCGCTTTTAAAACACTAGCTACGATTGAAGGGATTTTACCTGCTTTGGAAAGTTCCCACGCTATGGCATATGTGAATAAAATCGCGCCACTGCTGCCGAAATCAACCGTGATTATTGTCAATCTATCAGGTCGTGGTGACAAGGATGTAGAGACCGCCAGCAAATACCTTCTCTAACAATTACTGAAAATTTCCACAAAAAAAGCCGTCCATTCACAGGACGGCTTTTTTTTAAGAAGACAAATCAATTAGCGACGGCGGCGAAAAACCAAACTCATTGTTCCCAGTGCGGCTAGTATGGTCACACTTGGTTCTGGCACAGCACCAAAACAGACCGATTGCAGTCCAATGCCATTACTGCCTTGTGCGGAAACAAGAAATGAAGCACTACTCAATTGGACTATGCTAACTGCTTCACCAACATTCGGACCAATGATATCGAAATCAACATTCGTTGGGTTAGCACCGAGAAAGGTAACAGTCACCGATTCTATAGCATCCAATTCCAAGCTCGTGCTAACAGTTCCGGCATCGCTTTCATATTGATTGCCAACTTCCAAAGCGCTGCCAAATCCTGCAGAGAAAGACACGTTGTCATATCCAGAAACGTTGATGACAAGTGGACTAGGTGGTAACGTAGCGCCTTTTTACAGCAACAAAATCATGGAGCGTAAATGCGCCTGCGTTGATGGTAACGAAAAGTGAAAGTAGAGTAACTAAATGCTTCATGAATAGTATGAGGGTTAATGCTTCATGAACAGCTAGTAGTAGGGAGAACATATCCGGTTCACTTCGAAAGCCAAAAGAATTTTTGATATTTTTAAAGATTACGGGGGTGTCATAATTTTTGTGTAAGTGCTTTCTGCTGATGTGTATCATCACCAGAACCAGCACATCCAAATGAAACCAACAATAACTAACGAACTCCTCGACGAGCTACTCAAAAACTATAGTCAACCCGGCGATCTGCTCGGCCCAGAAGGGCTGCTCACTGAACTCAAAAAGCGGCTCATCAACCGCGTTCTTGATTCCGAGCTCACCACTCACCTCGGCTACGACAAACATCAGAGTCCGCCAGAGAGCGCCGCCGCAGGCCAGCCCAACGCCCGTAATGGCCACAGCTCCAAGACGCTGCGTAGCGACGACGGTAAGCTTGCAATCAAGGTTCCTCGCGACCGTAACGGCGACTTTGAACCCACACTCGTGCCTAAGCACAGGCGCGAGTTCAACGGCTTCGACGAGTGCATCGTGAGCCTCTATTCGCGCGGCCTGAGCGTGCGCGAGATCCAGCAGCACCTCCTTGAAATCTACAAGGTAGAGGTCTCTAGCGCCCTCATTACGAACGCCACCGACGCAGTCATCGAGGAGGTCAAAGCCTGGCAGAACCGCAATCTCGATACCGTCTACCCCATTGTTTACTTCGACGCAATCGTCGTTAAAATCCGCCATGAGGGCAAAGTCACCAACCGCGCCATCTATCTCGCCCTAGCCATCAACCTCGAAGGTAAAAAGGAAGTGCTGGGCATGTGGTCCTCAGAAAACGAAGGAGCTCGCTTCTGGCTGGCCGTCGCCTCCGAGCTTAAAAACCGCGGGCTTCAGGACATCTTCATCTGCTGCGTCGACGGTCTCAGCGGCTTCGCTCAGGCCCTTGAAGCGGTCTATCCCAAATGCCGCGTTCAACGCTGCATCGTCCACCAACTGCGCAACAGCCTCAAATTCGTCAACTGGAAAGAGCGCAAGCAAATCGCCGCCGACCTCAAGACCATCTACGCAGCTCCCACCGTAGAGGCCGCGCGCATCGCGCTTCAAGCCTTCCGCTCCACCCATGATGCCAAGCACCCCGCTATAGGCCGCAGCTGGGCTGCCCACTGGGAACAACTCACCCCCTTCTTCCACTTCCCACCAGAGATCAGAAAAATCATCTACACCACCAACGCCATAGAATCGCTCAATAGCTCGTTTCGCAAAATCAGCCGACACCGGAATCTTTTTCCCACTATCGACTCGCTTTTTAAACTCTTCTATCTTAGCCTCAAAAACATCAGCGCCAAATGGACTATGACCATCCACAACTGGCCCAGCGCACTAAGCTACTTCACCATAGAATTCTCAGACCGTATCCCTAACAATCAATAAATACTTCCATCAGCATAAAACAACTTACACAAAATTCCTTACACGCTC
>CAIRGO010000188.1 GCA_903878115.1 Akkermansiaceae bacterium
GGACCGCATTAGCGTCCCCTTCCGTTTGCATCTCGTTCTTGGGCGACATCATGAGCAACTGCCCGAACGGAATCATGTCCATATCAATCCAGAAATTATCGGATTCCTTGCCCGTCCATTTTCTCCAAGCGTCAAAGCAATCATCGAGATAGTGCGCATGATCCCAAACATCTTTGGTGACCCTCAGCATGTGAGCCATCTGAAAGCTCTTGATGGCATCTGGCGGCACGTCTCCGCCGGGTGAAAGGCTGTAAAGAATGGGTCTTCCGCATTTTTTGATTGCCTTCGCGACGTCTTCGACCTCGGCGGGATAGGGGACGATGTCGTCATACTTGATCATATCCACGCCCATATCGGCCAGGTGTTGGACCAAACCATCATACCAGTCCTGCGCCCCTGGCTTGGACATGTCCACTCCGTAGTTGTAGGTACACCAATTGCAGTTTTTTTTCGGATCGGTTTCCGCAATGTCGCGAGCCCTGTAGGAAGTGCCCTTGATCGGAAGATTCAACTCATACGCTTTTCGCGGAATGCCCCGCATCATGTGGATGCCGAATTTCAAACCGAGTTTATGGCAGCGATCAATGATTGCTCCAAGTCCGCCGGGGAAGTAAGTCCTGGAAGGAATCACATGCCCGTGTTCATTAAGCCTTACATCGCTGGCGTGCTTTTCGAGCGGATAGAGCGAGGCAGGCTTAAGCTTGTATTCGCCAAACCAACCGTTATCGATCACAAAGTATTCGTAACCATAGGGTTTTAAATGGTTGGCCATGGCCTCCAAGTTTTCCCTAGCGGCCTGCTCGTGCAGGTAAACGCCATAGCTGTCGAAGCTGTTCCATCCCAGTGGCGGTTTGGTCGCGATCCTCGCAGGTTCCGCGGCGGTCAATGATCCCACCATGGTGCATAGTGCGACGGTGATGCTGTAGGCTGATATTCTTGAATGCGTCATAAAAACTTTGGGTGGTTTTGTTGCCCGGGATATTGCGGCTTGGGAAATTTTCCGAGGATGGTAGAGGACCCGTGGTTTTCATTGATGCAAAGGATCTGCGCATCCTTAATTCGTGTTAGACTGCAGTTCGATGACACAGGCCTCCTGCGCTTTCACGCACGACGGCACCATTCCGTCCCGCATCCACTCCGCGCCCGTCAACGTCTTGCTCGCCTGCCGCAATGCGGCGCGGCCTGGTGCGGGATTGAGTTCCTGAAGGGTGTAGAGCTTCGCCGGATCCAGTCCCTGCGGGCGCACCGGCTTGGCTTCGCCATCCTTCAACTGGAAAACGAATACCACCGCGCGCATCCGATCCGGCGCGACGAAGTTAATTGCGCCGCGGGCAGCGTCATGTGGTCGCTCCAGCCGATACAGGTCGCCAAGTTGCGTCACTTCGCGGATGCTTTTGTAGGCACTGATGGCCCCCGCGCAGATCGCCTTGTCCTCGGGCGACAGTTTGACCAAGTCCAAGTCCATGCCAAAGCGCGCGCTCATGGCCACCGAGCACGCGAAGTGCATCGGGCGTTTGCCCAGGTGGGTCACATGGCTGGCGATGGCTATGGATGGAAAGAAAAAAGAGTAATCCCACTGCATTGGCACGCGTGAGATCGGGTCGGTGTTGTCGCTTGGCCAAAACTCGTGGAAGTAGCGCATCGCACCGTAATCCACGCGCCCGCCACCGCCCGAGCAGAGCATCAGTTCCGTTTTCGGGAATGTCCTCGCAGTCTTGTCCATCAACGCGTAAAGCGCACGCGTGTAATCAATCCACAGGTGTGATTGCTTGTCCGGTTCGAGATAGGGCGAGCCCGCTTGGGTGAGGTAGCGGTTACAATCCCACTTCGCGTAGCTGATCCCGGGCACGCCAAGCGTGTCCTCAATGACCTGCCACTCGAACTTCTGCACCTCGGGCCGCGTGAGATCGAGCGTGAGTTGGTTGCGCATTAATTCCGGCTCGCGCTTCGGCTGGCGAATCACCCAGTCCGGATGCTTCTCGAACAGCTCACTCTTGGGATTTACCATCTCCGGTTCTATCCAGATGCCAAACTTCAAACCGCGTTTCACCGCTTCGTCCGCCAGCGGCTCGAGGCCGTTAGGCAGACGTTTTCGATTTGGCTCCCAGTCACCGAGCCCTGCGTGATCATTGATGCGCGGATACTTGTTGCCGAACCAGCCGTCATCGAGCAGGAACAACTCGGTGCCGATTTCCTTCGCCGGATCGTAGAGGCGGACAATACGGTCAAAATCGAAGTCAAAACCGGTTGCTTCCCAGTTGTTCAGAAGCACGCTGCGCGGCATGTGGCCATCGCGAATCCCGAAGTCGCGCGCCCACGCATGCAACTTCCGGCTCATATCGCCCATGCCTTTCGCGCTAAATGTCCAAACCATGGTCGGCGTCATGAATGTTTCATGGGGCTTGAGTTCATTGGCCGACGCAAACGGATTCATGCCGCACACCGCGCGAATGCCCGAGCCATCCCCATCGAAGCAAAATTGGAAGCTACCCGACCAAGCGAGTGACCCCGCCAGCACCCGGCCCGCGTTCTCCGCCGGCGGCCCGTCGAGCGAAAGCAGGAAGTTTGGGTTGCGGAACTGATGCGCCCGCACGCCGATCTTGGAATCCAATACCTTCAGGCCCGGCGTGAGCTTCTCGGTGGTCACGTTCGACATCTCCTTCGCCCAATCCCCGAAGAAGTGGGTGAGATAGGCATTTGATGAAAACAGCAGCGAACTGGACGCAATGCGTTGCAGTACCACGGGCCGCGACTCCTGATGCCGGACTTCCGTCCATTGCTCGATCACGTCCCGCTGCGTGTGCGTGCGAAAGTTGAGCGTGACTTCAAACGGATACGCCGGGTCACGCAACTTCACCCGGATCAACTCGCGCCCCGCGCTCTCGTTGGCGCGGGTGATACTGTCATAGTGCAGCGTCGTGGAAGTGTTGCCATCCGCGTGAATGACCTGCAGGGCCGGTTCCAAGATGTAGCCATCCCCCCATTGCGGATACGCCTCATCCCAGCGGGGGATCTTACCGACTTCGTTTTGGCCAATGACCTGCTGAAATAGCCGCCCATCATCGCCCACCTGAAAATTCACGGCGAAGCCCGCCGTCTTGATGCTGAAGGTTTCATGCGTTTCGTGGGAGGATAGCTTGACGGTCTCAGCACTGAGGGAAACAACGATACCCATCAACGTAACGAGCACAGTGCCGCGAATAGATTGGATTTTCATGATGGAAAGCATGTCGGATGACTGCCAAGA
>CAIRGO010000189.1 GCA_903878115.1 Akkermansiaceae bacterium
AACATGGACGTGATTTCCACCTACCCATCGGTAATTTATCAAGTATCTCTGACCAACGGCGAAGAATTCATCGTCGATAATCCGGCGATGTTTCCCGAGCAACAGCTCATCCAAGAAGTGCGCGAACCCATCGTAAAAGTATTCGTAATGGTTCCCGGCGACTACATTGGTGACATCATGTCGCTCGTGCTTGAAAAACGGGGCGAAGTCGTCAATACCGAGACCATTGACGAGAGCCGAGTGATGATTACCAGTTTGTTGCCCTTAGCTGAAATTTTGGTCGATTTCAATGATCGCCTCAAATCAATGACCCGCGGTTACGGATCGATGGACTATGAGCACTCTGGCTACCGCGCCGCCAAGATGGTGAAAATGGACATGCTCATCGCTGGCGAACCAGTGGAGGCATTTAGCACGATTGTCCATCGCGACAAGGCCGAGTCTTTCGGCAGAGCGCTCGCCTCGCGATTGAAGGAAGTGATTCCGAATCAACTTTTCGTGGTCGCCATTCAGGCCTGCGTAGGCGGCAAAATTGTCGCCCGTGAAAGCATTTCCTCGATGGGCAAAAACGTGACCGCCAAGTGTTACGGCGGCGACATCAGCCGCAAACGGAAATTGTTGGAAAAGCAAAAAGAAGGAAAGAAAAAGATGAAAGCCATTGGCAAAGTCAACATCCCGCAGGATGCTTTCATACGAGTGCTTAAAACAAACGACTGATTTACCTCTGCCCTGCAATCATCTCAAATAACCACAAAACATCATGAATCCCATTATCTTCAAAGTCATCCATCTCGCCGGCGCCTTTGGCGTATTCACCGCTCTTGGAGCGATCATGGCAGGCGCCAACGATTGCTACCGCAAATGCGCCAGCATGCTCCACGGCATTTCCCTGCTCTTGCTCGCTGTGGCAGGATTTGGCATGTTGAAAAATCCACCCATGCATTTGCATTTCTGGAAAATTAAAATCGTGCTCTGGTTATTCCTCGGCGTCGCACCGGTCTTGGCTCGTAAAAAAGTCATGCCGAATACCGTGATCATGGCCTTGGTTCTTGGCGCAGGTATTTTTGCCGCCTACCTCGGTATGATGCAGCCTAAATGGTAATTCCCGCCATTATTAGTTTGCAAAATTTAACATTTTTGACACAATTGCCGCCAGTCACACACCCAACCACCGACTGCTCCCTGTTTTATGGATCTAGATCTTATTGACGTATACTTTGACCTTCGCGACATCAAACCTCGTGAACTAGAAGAAATTCTGGAAGACCCATTTGGTGTTCGTTTCCTTCCCGATACTGAGCGCCCAGATGGAGAATCCCGTTATTATGCACTGGGCAGAACCGTCGGTGGTCGACAATTGTTCGTTTGTTTTTGGACCGATGGCAAAACGACTCGGGTCATAGCAGCCCGTAATATGACCGAAAACGAAATGCGTTTCTATGAGCGTCGTTATGCGGCCTTGAAGTAAATCAAACCACCACACAAGGAAAAATTTCACTATGAACACCATCAGCACCTGGTCGCAGATTCCCGCATTTGCCGATGAGCAAGCGGAAGCAAAATTTTGGAAAGCCCATGAATTGGATGCAAAACTCATGCAAACGTGCGTGCACGAACCAGATTCACGTGAGTCCACCACCATCACCCTGCGTTTCGATCCGCGCATGCTATCACGCATCAAACGTGTCGCTCGTTCGCGCTACCTCAACTATCAATCGATGATGAAACAGTGGCTCGCTGAGCGCTTGGAAGAGGAAATTCGTCGTCAGGATTCGGTCAATCGATAATTTTTTGGCCTGATGAAATTGCCACGATTGCGCCATCACTCGGCACTGTGGATGTGCTTTTTCCTAATCTGGTTTACGACGCTATGGAAACTTTCCTCGGGTCCTATTCCGGTCAAGACAGGAATGGAGATTCCGCAGTTCGATAAATTGATGCATTTTGGATATTTTTTCGGCGGTGCTGGACTGCTATCAGCGTTTCTCTTTTGCCGAAATACCATGCAACCAAATTGGCTACAGATCTTGACCATCGCAATCATCTCCATGACAGCCATCGGCTGCCTCGATGAATGGCATCAATCATGGGTGCCTCAGCGCTCTGGCAATGACTCACAAGACCTCACCGCCGATGTCCTTGGCGCACTAGCTGGTTTTCATGTGTTAAAAAAATTGCATAAGCATTTGCTAAAAGCCTAACAATAAAGCACTCCGTCTCATAGTTGTTGCTCCAACTCAAAAATCTTTCCCTTTCTAACGCCATTATTCCAACAAGACACGTCGGGCCGATGGATGACTGAAGTGGCGATTCAGATCTAACAAATCTTTGTAATTACCCGTGGGAACAATGACCGGCTTTGTCTCAAGATCAAGGGAGTATTCTAAAACTGTATTCCCATTTTGTTGACTCGCAGAACCATGAAACAAAATTGAACCAAATGTCCCTGGGCCAGCCCAATCGAGATTTTCTGGTTGAATGATTGGCTTTAAACCGCCCGGCAAGGTAACTTTCCATGTGCTTCGAGCTTTGTTTTCTTGAGAAATTAACAGCGCCCGCTGGCGGTAACTACTGCTTGCTGAGACAAATTCTTGCGGCACACCAGGCAAATCAAAATAGATTCCTTGGTCATTTTTTACGCCATACCCCTTCACTTTCGCGGTATAGCGCAGAGTGCCAGGATATGTTAGATCGGTTACTAGCTCTGCCTGTGCGACTGCATTTTGTGAAATGTCGCTCACCAAAGATTGAAAATCGCGTTTGCGTTCCTCAGGTGTCATTTCGCTATACTCCGCTACAAATCCCGCATGATAAACGCCATAAAAACGTGTCGTCACAGTGATCACAGCAGTGCCTTCTTTATCGAAGTTGATCGCGTAATCTGTCTCGTCAGTATTTTCCTGCCCCTTGGGAGCCGACCAAGTAAAATGCTGCCCATCAAGTGTAAGACCAGGCTGTTGGTCAAGATGGGTCGCACCGAGTGGCGCGTATTGATCAATCATATCGAATGGCAGCCACTCCCCTGTTTGCGGATGTTTGACGCGACAAATCAATGCACCGAAGAAGCCATTGAACGGCAATGAAAGATTGCGCTTGAGCAAGGTTGGCTCACTCGTGCCACCAGAAGCGAGCACTAACTCAGGTGCAAAACCTGCACCTTTCAATAAGGCAAAAAGCAAGATCGAGCGATCCGCGCCATGACCGTATCCATCCTTCAGCGAAACATCAGCGGCGGAAAAAGCATGATCTAACGGAAACTCCGTAAAGCTAGGATCAGCGCGACGAATTTGTATTGCCACGAAATCACGCAGCGCGATGATTTTATCAACGGGCGACTTTTTGCTCTTTGTTAATTCGATTGCTTTCGAAGTGGTCGCTGCTTGATTTTCCGAGAGCGGAACGACTTGTTTGCCCACACTCATCGCATACTGTGGCCAAGAACCTGTGCTAAGCGCAAAATCGGGTGAATCTACCCAAGCAGGAGGCGTGGAGCTCTCGTGAATTTGCGGTTTGATATCCTTCCAATGGAAACGAATCACACGGCGGCCATCATTAACCGATTCCGTCATGTGTTCCGCTTTTGGCAGATCAATCACCAATTGTGGATTGATCGATTCAGGAAAATCATAGCAAAATTCAATTTCATCAATCGCATCACCGCTCGAAAAGGCATACGAACTGCTAAACATGGGTTGCTCTTTGATCGTGCGTTTGATCGCATACTCGACGAGAGCCCCCACTTCCACGCCAGGAAGAGATACGACTAAAGTTTTTGACCCAGGATATCGTGGCGCACTAGCTACCCAATCAGCATCGAGCGTATTCATTTCTTCTGCTTTGATCTTCTTCACGGTTCCATCTTTTTGGGTCACTTGCGCGGATTCAATTTCCACCGTTTCATAACTCGGATTGTAATCGAGTTTCAATTCACTGTTGGATTTTTTTCCGCCATAAGTGAGAATTTTCTTCTTCACCACTTGACGTGTTGACCACGCAGAAGCGCTATCCATTTTCACTTCATACTGTGATTTGATAATTTCTACATCTGCTGTAGCAACGGGCGTGGATGCCGTCATCGCTTTGCGTGAAAACACTGGCTGTTGGCGCGCATTGATTTGTATCTTTGCCATTGCCTGCTTGAGCAATAAATAATCGGCAGGTGCAATCTCAGTAGATTTTACCCGACCATCGATCAATGCGGACAATGTTTTGCCTTCCACTTTGATCGATTGAGTGATGCTAAAATCTTTATGCTCAGTGTTTTCATACTTAGGCAACGAAAGTGGATTTTCTAACGAAGGCGGCAATGAAATCGTTAGATCCTCACGCACTCCGCAGGTGTATTCAGTCTTCAAAGGATAACGGCGCTCATCCAGATCTAACGAACCATTCATAATCTGCATGGCCATGCCATAGCCATAGCCAGCGAAAGGAAGCTCCAATTGAGCTGCATTGCCACCAGTCACTAATAGATTAGGCACCGACCACTGCAAGGTGAGACGAATCGTTTGACTCGTATCTTGCATGTTTTCAGGCTCAAGTTTGTAGGAATTCAGAGTGGCTCCAGCGATCATCGATTTGAGAGACCCCTCGAAAAAGCGCTGTGCTTCATCAGCTTTCACTTCTGCTAAGGAACCACGGTAAGCGACGTCGTTAATGCCTTTGAGATCAATCACCGATGTGCCAGTAGCACTGCCATCGTCAGCGAGAATGACATCGGTTTTCACGATTGCCATATTGTCCTCCACTGGCGAAATAGGCGAGGTCATCAACGTCTCCCCCTCCGCTGTGGCTACGATGTAACTTTTATCATAAAGATACTGCGGCAGCAAATCTGCAGTGTTCTCGTTGGTGCTATCCATCAACACATACTTGCCATCTTTCGTACGCGCTGCGGTGATCGCGTGGTTAAAGAAAGCGCTAGGAACTTCTCGATCCAGTTTATCGCCAACCATCACCAGCACGGGAAAAGAAGGAATGCCGGCTTCACTAAGCATCGACGCTAACAACGCCGCTTTATCGCGACAAACGCCGTAGCGATTATCAAAGGTAATGTTCACATCATGAGGTTCGTAGCCAGGTGCGCTGGTCTCAGTGGTGATCCCCATGTAGCGAATCTCCTGACTCACAAAAGTGAAAATCGCTTTGATCTTTTCTTCTTCCGTCTTGCAAGGCGCCATGAGCGCAGAGGTTTTGGCCTTGATGTCAGGCGAAATTTTTTCCAAATGAGATTGGCATAATCCATGATACCAACGACTCACTTCTTTCCAATCCGTCAGAGTGCTTACTAACAAACGCTGACCTACACGACTGAGCGAAGGCATTTCAGCCTCAGCGAATACTTGCGGCACATCATTAGCGGTCCACGAATAATGAATGCGATCCCCTTCTAGTTTTTCGCTCGATTTGACAGTCCCTTTGATTTCACTGAGCAAGGCTTTACTAACCAGAGGCTTATCTTTAGGGCCAATGTATTCATAGGTAATGTCCTTAATCGGCACATCAGCCTCTAACACACACCAATCAGAGAAACATCCCTGCATCCGTGGTTTCGACTCACCATGTTTCACATAAAAACGAATCGTATCACCGACTTCGACATCCGGCACAGCAGCGATGATCACTTTATCGTTAGGATCATAAATATTCATATCCATCTGTGAACGATCCACCTGCTCTTTGCTGATTGATTTAGGATCGTGCTCGATGATTTTCCCGTTAGCCTTAATCACCTCGACGTTAAGAATTTCAAACGTCCCGTAGAATTGATTATAGGCAAATTGTTTTTCAATCGCCCCCCTGCGTCCTTCTTCCGTGAGCACCTTGATGTATTCGTCGTCAAAGGTAAAATAAGTGCCATCGGCATTGTATTCCGTTTTGATATGCTCCGATACTAAAACTGTTTCCGCATCAGGGTATTTTTCGCTAGTAACTTCCTTGGCTGATGCAATGACTTTTTGTTGATCGAGAAGCACAGGGCTGGGCAGTATTTCGATTCCGCCTAAAGAATTTTTAGATTCCTTTGCCATTACTTGGTAAAATGGCATCAGCAGCAAGCAGAAGACGAACAAAAAAGGCAGCGATTTCATGATTAAATAATAGTAAAACACTTTAACGTCACGGCAACGCAAATGTGTTTATTTTTCACTTACGTCTATCAATGATTGTCTTCCAAGAAAGGCAGCAGGTCTAGCTGATTGATGTGCTTGACTTTTCTCTCTAGCATTCTTAGAAACGTGCGGCTTTAAAAGGTTCCCATGTTGCGACATTTTCTCATTACTTTTGCGAATATTTGCCTATTGTCGTTCAGCTACGCGCAAAATCAGCCAACGTCACCTGCTACTACTCAAAGTCCACCCGTCACCGCAGAGCAGATCAAATCTCAAGCACTAGGCACGCTGATCGAAACGATTCGCAATGAAGAAAAAGAACGTGATACCCAGCGCGAGTTGCTCAAAAAAGCCGCCTCCGATGAGCAAAAAAAGGAAATCAATGACCAGATCGAGCGGATTAGTCTAAAGATCAAAGATCTCAAAAACGAATTTTCCAACACTGCTACGGGCATCAACCCCACTGATGCGATGAATGATGCGCCGCAGTCAATGGTGCTAAATGATGAACTCAAAAATATATTTCAACCACTCGTTCGAGAATTGCGTGACGCTACGGCTCAGCCACGTGAAATTGACAACCTAAGCAATGAGCTCGTGCAATGGCATGCAAAAGAGTCGATAGCCCGCGCTGCGATCACTCAACTTGATCAATTGCTCAGTTTAAAAAACTCCGCCGAATTAAACAATGAACTTAACTCGTTAAAAAAAACGTGGCAAAAACGATTATTAGAAGCCGAAGGACGAGCTGCAAATACCTCGATTCAGTTAGAAGAACGAAAACGCAATGCTCCTTCAGTTTTTGGATTGCTCACCAATTTGGTATCGCACTTTTTCAAAAATCGCGGTTTAAGTTTGTTGCTTGCATTAGGCTCAAGCCTGATCGTTTGGTATTTATGCAGGCGTCTCTATCAGATTGCAAAAAAATATAGCCCCATTCATCGCAAGTATAATGATTCATTCACCACGCGATTATTGGATATTTTTGTCAACATTGTAGTGATTCTTATCGGTTTTGCGGCCGCGATTCTGATTTTGTATATGCGCAATGATTGGTTATTGCTGACCGCGGCATTAATCTTACTCTTCGGTTTGGCTTGGGGATCACGCACTGCCATTCCTCCGTATTTTGAACAGATTCGACTCATTCTCAATCTCGGTACAGTGCGGCTAGATGAACGCGTCATTATCAATGGCCTGCCTTGGCGCGTTGATTCACTCAATTTTTTCTGTGAACTCAGTAATCCCGAGCTAACAGGCGGAAAACTTCGATTAGCTGCGAAAACAATACTGCCCTTATATTCACGACCAAGTGCACCAAAGGAACCATGGTTTCCATCAAGATTGGATGATTGGATCAAACTAGAAGACGGCACTATCGGTAAAGTTATCCAGCAAACTCCTGAACAAGTAGTGCTCGTAAAAATCGGTGGTTCTTATAAAACACTGCCTACTTCTGCTTACTTAGCAAAAAACCCCGAAAACCTATCCCGCCAATTCCGCGTATCTACAGTTTTTGGCTTGGACTATCGCTACCAAAAAATTGCTATTAAAGAGATTCCTGAAATCATCCGCATTTCTGTGCTGAAATCATTCGTGGAAAGTTACAGCACCGATCTTGTTAAATCGGTGAATGTTGATTTTGCCAAAGCATCGTCCTCATCGCTCGATTTTTATATTTCGTTAGATGTGGATGGCAGTCTAGCATCGCAACATGATGTATTGGTAAGGCTACTGCAACGCGCTGCTGTGGAAGCTTCTAACCAAAATAATTGGCTGATCCCCTACCCTCAACTTACGATTCACCAAAACAAAGACTCATCACTGATCGATCTTGATGGCTCCCTCCCGCTGCCGTAACTAATGAAGCAATTCCTTTTTAGCTTATTCATTTCATGCACCGCATTCGCGGCCGATCCACCGCGTGCGATTGTGGTTGATGCAGCCAAACCTAGTTACTCTAGCAATGTGGTGAATGGAATTACGATACAATGCATTACTTTTGATTTTCGCTCTCACTGTCTGCGGATACTTGATCAACCGAATGGCCCCGGTAGCCAATGGGCAACGAGTCAAGCTGCGGCGCAATCGGTCAATGCATTGGCGGCGATCAATGCGGGATTTTTCACTCCGCAGGGATCTCCTCTGGGCGTAGTGATTGCCAATGGCAAAAAAGTAGGTGGCAATAACCCATCGTCATTAGGATCAGCAGTGTGGTATGAGGCCAATGGCCGAAGCTCGATCATTCGTCGTGAAAAATGCAATTTCAACGCACCACATCTTCTTCAAGCTGGCCCATTGCTCACGGAAAATGCCAAGGCGATTGGGGGGCTCGACAACGTGAAAACTAGCGCACGGGTTTTTATTGCATGGGATGGAGGAACAAAATGGATGATAGCGAGAACGTCACCGTGTAGTTTGCAAAACCTATCACAATCACTTGCTCAAAATGCGATCAAAGGATTCACGGTAAAAACGACCATGAACCTCGACGGTGGCAGATCAGCGGACCTATATGTGTCGAATCAAATCGCAGGTGGCCCCGTTATCAATCGTCCGCTCTGGAATAATCCCGTGCGAAATTTTTTGGTGCTGCAAGCGAGATAACGCAGGATTATTCTTTTTCCTTAGGCAATGGATCGGGCTGCGTAACAATCGGCACAATTTCGATCGGAGAGGCACTAGGGGACATTTTCTCAATGCTTTTTGCCTCATCTTGCACTGGCACTACTTTGATTTCAACTTGCACAGGAACAGCACGTAATCCCTCGATGATCTTTTGCATCCGCTCTATGGTAGTATCGTGCAACGATTGTGGTTTTGCGTAATCACCACCCACTTGTTTGATCTGAGCACTAATCGCATCAAGGCCATCGGTGAACTGACTCATTTGAGCAACCACACGTGCCACAGAATCATTTTCACCCGCTCCGCCTAACAATTTTTTCTTATTGAATTGCTTCTTGATCTGCTCCCAGCGCGCCAGTTCATCAGCGTTTAACACACCTAACAACTCACGGAATTTCAACATGTTAGCTTCCGCCGCAGTTGTTAGATTTTGCGATTCACTACGGTAGTGATCCATGACGATTTGACTTACCTCGTCATCTGTCATCAGTGGTAGTATTTTCTCGGCAATGCGATTCATATTACGATACGAACCTTGAAGGCGGAAAGACGGCTCCGTGCGATAACTATCTTCCTGCGCCGCACTGCGAATGTATTCTTCATTGACGCGAGAAATAACATCACGGACTCGCACCAAGTGTTTTGTCACCGCGATCATTTCTTCAATTTCTGCTGGCGCATGATTACCTTCATAATCAGCACCATCGCGTGATCCCGTGGTGGCGATGCGCAGCAACACATGAACATCTTTAGGTGAACGCGAGGCTAATTTGGAGAGAACTAGATTGGAAGTGAGAGAATTTTCAATATAACTCGCCTTAAAGGCCTCCGCGTGACCACCAAGAATATCACCAAGGTTGTAAGTGTCAGCACGGTTCGCGAGCATATCAGGAATCTGAAATTTCGTGCCGCTCTCGGTGTATGGATTGCCTGCCATCACGATAGCCACTTTTCGCCCACGCAAATCGTAGGTTTTCGCCTTGCCTTGAAATACTCCTTCGATCTTACGCTGCGCATCACAGAGGCTGATAAATTTTTGCAAAAACTCGGGATTGGTATGCTGAATATCGTCGATCACGATCATGACATTATCACCCATTTCTAGCGCTAGATTGAGTCGCTCGATCTCCTCACGAGCAGCAGCGTTCGGAGCTTCAGATGGATCGAGAGACATCACACGATGTCCTAACGCGGGGCCATTGATTTTTATGTAAGTAATACCCAAACGATCAGCGATGTATTCAACAAGAGTCGTTTTCCCATAACCAGGCGGAGAAATGAGTAGCAACAACCCCATACGATCGGTGCGCGTTTGCGCTCCCGCAGCGCCTAACTGTTTTGCGAGATTTTCGCCAATCATCGGTAGATACACTTCATCGATCAAACGGTTACGAACGAATGAACTCATCACCTTTGGCTTAAATGTTTCCAGGCGCAATGTATTGCGTTTATCGGCTACGAGACGATGTTTGAGTTTTACAAACGATTGATATCGCGGATACTCCAAACGCCGGAAATTTTCCAGGCGCATCCGCAGTGCGTGATAATCAGTGGAATAATTACCAGAAACGATCAACGAGTGATTTCCTAACAATCCATTCACTTGTAATGATGTTTCTACGTCCACTAAGGAGAGAAGATTGTCATTTTGATGAAGTCGATGCGCAGCTGCCTCCACAAGCCATGCTAAGCTAGGTGTCTGATTAGGAGCTTGATCTGGAATTTCTGAAGCGGTGCGGAACCAATCGAGAATCACGCGGAACGCGGCATCAGGAGCTTTTTTGTATTGATCCAAACTCGCGAGAAATACTTTTTCAGCATCCTTCGCAACGAGAAGTTTTTCAAAATTACGACTCATCGCATGGGCATCACGTGAGATCGCAAATGATTTACCACCGAGAAGGGTTTCATAAAGAAACTGCGCCGCAGGCACTACTTGTTGCTGTGGTTCATCACGAGCGCAAGATGCACAGATCATCGCAGCATGTGAATTATGCAAGAATACTTCGATGCTAGACTCTAACAAATCTTGTAACTCATGTCGTGTGCTTGGCCAAGAACCAAGAATTTTCGCAGAGTTAATGGCCTGTATCCTTTGCTCAAAAGCAGCACGTCCGTCCCAACATTTCCAAAATACCATCGCTAGTGAACGGGCATCAGGTCCATAAGCAGCAAGACCTAACGCATCGCGCATTGGCAGGATCGCCGCTGCGATTTTTTCCGCATCTACATCATGAATCCCTTTTGTGTAGCCGTCAGCAGGGCATTGCTGCATGAAGCTTTGAATGGCGGGTAATAGTTCAGCGGCGGTAATATCTGTCTGTTGTTGGAGAAAGGTCCAGGCAAGAAATTCCGCACGATATACCTGATTACTTTCACTTATAACTTCACGAGTCCACAGATCTCGGTAGGAAATGAATTCAGGGTCAAGAATCGGCTCAAGATACTTTGTCCCTGATAGATGAAACACCATACTATCCTCGTGGGGCACGATCGTTAGCTCTAAATTCTGCGTATTGACACTGAATTTATGGCGACCCAATTGAATCGAATTACCGCCATCAGCAAACAACTCCCTGCGATCTTTGAGCTGTCTAACAGAATCTTCGCGCAATGTTTTTAAGCGGGTCTGAACATCATCCGCTTTGACCGAATCACCAAGAGCTTGTAGTTCCGTGATCAACTCACGAAGTTTCTCCACCATGAGATCACCAGCAAAGTAGCCTTGGATTTCATCGATCTCACTGAAATTAGAAACACGACTACGAATACCATTCAAAATACGTTCCGCGGATCGCAATAGGCCCGTGGCACGCCGACCACGTAATTCTAACAACTGAGCGCGTCGTCCATCGAACGCTGCGTAGATTTCTTCACGCTTGATACCAAGTTGTTCTACGTAATCCTCAAACTCAGAAAATTTCCCTTCGAGCTCCTCCACCTGCACCATCAATTTCGTCAATGCCTCGTCACACTTTTCTGGTGTATGAGCTAGATCGAGGTAATTCGCCATCGCTTGACCCAACAAATTGATGCGAGCCGCAAATTCGGCTTGCGCCTCCTTACGAGAAAGATCTTTGCGTTGATTTCGTAAATTAGCCCTAACACCATTCAATCGGGCGTAAAGGGCGGAAATCTTTTCGACAATCGCCGTAGTCTGCACTGGGTCTTTGATCTTGAGACCACCCACTACTTCAATCAGCATTTCCAACTCAGTAGCCGCGTCATCGAGAGATTTAAGAGATGCATCAGCTGCCACGCTGCCCTGAATTTCCTTGGCGGACTTTTCTTGGTCATCAATGATTTTTATATAGCTACTAAGAGCCTTTTCACCGCCAAGAAAGTTAACGGTTTTTTCTGATACCAAATCGCCTGCATCGATGACGCGTTTCTCAAAATCAGCAATGATCGCAGCATCAACATATCGTACTTCCTTGAGGCCGATGACCTCGCCGCGTAATTTGCGCAACCCAGTTAATAGGTGAACGAAAGGGGTCAATTCATCAGCAATCGCAGTTTTTGCAATGGACGACATCCGCTCCACTTCAGTCTGGACCTGCGCAACGCGCTCCGTTGCTGTTTGCCGTAATTGAGTGACTTTTTCAAATTCACCAATCGCAGATTGAGCGGCTTTTTTGATTTCCCTGAGCGGTTCAGCAAGTTTTTGACACTCTTCGGTATCTAACCAAAAATAGGTATCTAACAAATCACCCGCGTATTTCGAGATATCCAAATATAGCCCCGAAAAACTATCGTCTTTGGTGGTTAGGGTAATGATTTCGCGACAGTCAGACATCGCCCGCACCAAATCTGGATTGCCTATTTTATACAAATAGCTGTCTGGTTTTTTTGCCGTCTTCACAGCGAATTGGTCGTCGTAGTATGGCGTTTGCCATATCTGTAGCGCATGGTATTTTTGCGGATCTATGCTACCGCGGAAAAACACCATGGTTCCGTTAGAGAAAATTGAGGCACCGGCACAAATCGTCGGTGTATCCACTGCCATTTTTACGCGATTGTAAGAGAGCAACACATAATCACCAAGTTCACGATTATGGAAAATAAATAAAATATCTTCGCCGTTCGCGCTAACCACACGTCTTTCAAATCGCATGCTGGCAATGCCATGGTCGAATGTTTTGCATTCACCTGTTTGTAAAATATAGCCATTTGCGAAAATAATGCCGTGATCTTCTGGCAATAATACGCATGATGCACCAATAGCATCGGCCCTCATCACCGTTTTCGTTTTTTGATTGTAAATCAAATGGCGATGCAATGATTCCCGGTAGGGTAAAATTTTCAACAAGATCAAGGAACCGACAACAGCATAAAAAATCTCAGCATCATCAAGTGTTTGATCGGCGTCAGACACAGGTTCGCTGTAGATCCCCTGCCCTGTATTGGTATTATCTTCGATTTTGATGGTAAGGTCACCACCTACTGTTTCTACGAAAAGTTTATCCTCAATGGATATGTGGGGATGCAAGCCGCCTCGTTGCATATCGCGGTGAGCACGTATCCATGTGAACTCCTGCTGCGGTGGATAGACGTATTCATGATCATAACGATTGCCGATGTACGTTAGAGTGCCATCGCCGTTAATTTTCCATTTGAATACCTTAATGTCATCGAGCGTTTTACCAGCCCGCATGGCCATATATAGATGCGGCCCATTGATGAGAAATTTCTTAAATACAGTTTCTCGATAAAATTTATACAAGTAGCGAAAATCAGCGATGAAGTGCGCGTCGCCGAGAACCTCTTGCTCAGGAACAACTGAGAATGTATTTTTTTCAGCATCAAATTCATAGACCGCAAATACATCGCGAATATCAGTCGTTTGCTTGAGTCCAAATTGAATATTATAACCTAACAAAAAACGATTCGGACCAATGGCCACGAGATCGCGCGCCATGCAGTTGTGCTCTGTAGCGACGCGCTCTGTGGCTAATAGCTTGGTTTCAAGACCGCCGAAGACCTCCAAACGTTCAGTGTTAAGACGCTCCAATCGCTCACGCAATTCGTTAGCGTTTTTATCCAGACGCGCACGAATCACTTCGTAGGCGCCACCTTCTAATTGTTTTAAGTCTTCAGGCATAGCTGATTCCGCAAGTATCGTGAGATTGAAGGGGTGACTTAACATCACCCCCATTCACGGATCAATCTTTCAATATCGTTTCTGCCTTAGTATCAGCTAGGTTAAATCGTTCAGCCATGCCTAACATACTAACAATTTTTTGACGAGTATCGCCGGAAGCATCCAACAACAATTTGCCAAGAATGCCGCTGACAGTATAATTTTTCACATCTTCTGAAGTAATGCCAAATTGGCCTGCCCAGCCGCGCAATTGCGCTTTGAAAAACTCTGGATCACCATTGAAAAATGTTTCCTTCACATCACTGAGCACGCGACTGTTCGATACAGCGCGATCCACAGCGCGACCTGCTGAAACAGCATTGGCGATACGATCAAAGAACTGAGCTTCACCGCCGATGATTTCAATCTTAGCAGATTTCATCGCTTCACCGAGCACACCTGCTTGGGCAGCGGCGATTTCGGCTTGGATATTGATTTCTGCCAATTCTACAGTTTTCTCTTTTTCGAGACGTAGTTTGAATTCTTCGTGCGCCTGACCAGCTTGCTCTAGCAACTTCATCGCTTCTGCTTTCTTGGTGATACCTTCTGCTTCCGCTGATAGTTTTTGACGATTCACTTCAGCTTCAATCAATCCACGTTTTTCAAATGCGGAGGCCATCGCGACTTGAACTTCAGCTTCACCAAGCCCCGTAGCAGCAGATTCTTTGGTCGTCGCTTCTGCCAATCGAATTTTTGCGGATGCCAATTTTTCAGACGAAGATTGCTCAGCATTGGCCGAGATGATGATTTGCTCAGCACGCAATTCGGCGGCTTTTTTTAACCCTTCCGCCTGCTTGGTAGAGGTGTATAACTCTTGATCCGCAAGCAAGCGGCCAGCTTCCTGAGACGCTTCGGCCTCTTTGATGCGACTCACCATCACCTCCTGAGCTTTCGCCTCAGCAAGGGTAATCAATACTTTTTTCTCCCGATCTGCGCCGGAAAACGCCTCAGCATCTTTGATCAACTGTTGCTCGATCACTACCAGTTTTTCTACCGCTACACGTTCCTTGATGACATCCTGGATGGCTTTTTTCTCCACCTCTAATGCTTTATCACGCTCGATTTCTTTGAGACTAGTCAAACGATCACGCTCAATCGCTTCTAACATTTGATCACGTTTCACACGCTCTTGCTCCACGCCATCGGTACGCTCTTTGTTGCGTTGCGCCACCAATACTGTGCGTTCTTTATTTTGTGTGGCAACTTCGATTTCTTCATCGGCGGAAATGCGTGCTTGCTCGGCCTTGCGACGCTCTTCTTCTTTGACTTTCATCGCATCGGCAGCAGCACGCGCTTCGACGCTCTCTACTTCACGTTTTTGTTTCGCTACTGTTTCTGCCAATTGACGTTCTAACTCTAACACCGCCTCGCGGGTTTCCACGTCTTGTTGTTTGATGACTTTTTCCTTGTCACGCATGATGCTGTTAGAGAGCTTCGCTTGCGTAGCTGTGAGTTCAGTAATTTTCTTAATGCCTTCTGAATCGAGAATGTTATCTGGATCTAGCATTTCGATAGGAGTTTGCTCCAAATAGTCAATTGCCGCATCTTCTAACACGAATCCATTCAGATCCATGCCGATGACTTTTAAAATCTCATCGCGGAATTTATCACGATCTTCATACAACTGAATGAAATCGAATCGTTTGCCCACAGTCTTGAGAGCCTCCGAAAACTTCGCATCAAACAAGTTGCGGATATCATTTTCACTTGATGCACGCTCACATCCAATCGCCTGAGCTACGCGCAGCACGTCTTCTTCTGTTTGATTCACCCGCACAAAAAATACTACCTTGATGTCCGCGCGCATGTTGTCGCGGCAGATCAAGCCATTCTTTGCGGTGCGATCTACTTCGATTCGTTTGATCGAAATATCCATGCGTTCTAACTGCTGCATGACCGGAATGATCATGATGCCGTTAAAGCTCACTTTGGTACCGCCTGTTCCAGAACGAATAAGGGCAATGCCCCGATTCGCCTTACGATAAAGCATTGAGTATAACAAACCAATGCTAAAGCACAGCCCAACAAGCATGCCGATGACAATTACAATTATCCAAACGATGTCTTTCATAGTATATATATTTAAACGGTAAATTAGTTGAGAGGCTTCACATAATAGAATCCTCGTTGTTTTTCATAATCAAAGATTAATACCTCGTCGCCTTTGCGGAGAATGCGATCACCATCTAGCAGACGAGCATTAAAGTACATCAAACCTTGCGGGTCTTCCACTTCGATTTGGCCGTGAGCAGAAGTAAGGTCATTACTTCGCACATGACCAGTGCGCCCAATCACGGGAACATGATTCTCGGTATCTTTTTTTAATACTCGGAAAAATGGTTTTAAGAGAATCACAAAATATCGTGTGCATATCAATGCAACGACGAGCGATCCTAAGCCTATCGCCCAAGCAAAAAACTCCATTCCTGAACCCATGATCGTAGCACCTATCATCATGGCACCCCAGAAAAAAACAACGATCAATGAGAGAACCACCATTAAGGGTATGTCACTTGCGTTGACGAGTTTCAGCATGCCACCGAAGAGACTAGAAAAAATACCATCACTGTTACCATCACCATCCGAATCAGCGCCGCCATCACCATCGAGATCGATTCCATCACCACCACCGTCACTTACTCCATCGAGATCAAAAATGCCCAGCATTCCAATCAACCAGTAGAGTGCGATGGGAATCAACAAAAGTGTCGCAGGTAAAACTGCTGAACTTGTTGCGGTGAGCCAAATATCTTTCACGGGGCGTATTCCAGCGAATTTATCGATTCTTCGCCACTACAAAAATCAAATTATTTTGGAATAGCAAAATCAGATCACAATGCGACAAGTGAGAAAAAATGTTAATATGTTCGGACTAACACGAATAGCAGGCATGGCCAGAGTTGTCACCAGAATCATGGTAACAATCTAGGCAAGGATGCCGTGAATGATTTTCCCATGCACATCAGTGGGGCGAAAATCTCGGCCAGAATAACGATACGTGAGCCGCTCATGATCCATGCCTAACAAATGCAAGATGGTTGCATGCAAATCATGCACATGGACCTTGTCTTTAACGGCCGCAAAGCCGAAATCATCCGTCGCTCCATGAATGTGACCACCTTTGACCCCGCCGCCTGCCATCCATACCGTGAAGCCATAATGATTGTGGTCACGTCCTTTCATGACTCCCTTGTTAGAACCAGCCTTAGGCAACTCGACGACGGGCGTGCGGCCAAACTCGCCGCCCCACAGCACCAGCGTTTCATCAAGAAGTCCACGTTGTTTCAGATCGGTGAGAAACGCCCCTATCGCTTGATCACACTCACCAGCCAAGCGGCGGTGATCCTCGATGTTGTCATGAGAATCCCACGGTTGGCCATTTCCGTGCCAAAGCTGAATGTAGCGCACTCCTCGCTCTAACAATCGACGCGCCATTAGGCATTGCCGCGCAAATGCTCCAGGCCCATAAAGATCGCGGATCGTTTGCGGCTCTTTGGTGACATCAAAGGCATCCGATGCCTCGGTCTGCATCCGATACGCCAATTCAAAGCTACGGATTCTAGCCTCAAGTTGCGGGTCATGTTGGTTCGATGCGAGATGATTTTCATTCAGCTTGCGCAGCAGCTCAAATTGCTGTGCTTGTCGTGAGTCTCGCACCTGAGTGTTGCTCAAGTTTTCGATCATACGGTCCACCTCAAGAATCGAGCTATCGAGATAAGTGCCTTGGAATTTTCCAGGCAAAAATGCGGCCCTCCAGTTTTCCGAACGCTTGATCGGCATGCCACCTGGACACAGCGAAACAAAGGCGGGCAGGTTTTCGTTAGCACTGCCCAAGCCATAAGTGATCCATGAGCCCATGGATGGCCTCGGCAAACGACCTTCACCACAATTCATCAACATCAATGAGGGTTCATGATTCGGCACATCTGCCGTCATTGATCGAATCACACATAAATCATCCGCATGTTGCGCCGTGTGTTGAAAAAGTTCACTTACCTCAAGGCCGCACTCGCCATAGCACTTGAAGGAAAATGGCGACCGCAACGCGCTACCTGTCGGACGCTCGGTTTTTAATCCCTCTAGGGGAATCGCCTGTCCATGGCGAGCTTGCAGCTGCGGCTTCGGATCAAAGGTATCGACCTGCGATGGCCCGCCGTTCATGAATAAATGCACCACTCGCTTGGCCTTTGGGGCAAAATGCGCCACACTTCCCATGCTCGACATGCTAGGTGCAGCATGGGCATTTTCTAACAAACTTCCTAACGCCAATCCACCAAAGCCCATGCCGCATCGACGGAGAAAATCTCTGCGATCATGAATAAAATCAAATGCTGTGGCTGGATGGTGCATGAAAAGTTTTATTCGATGAAATGAAATTCGTTAGAGGACCACATCATGTGAATTACGTCAGCCCATGGATCTCCAGTTGTAAGTTGTAGCAGCGGTTCATTTTTGTTAGGGAAATCATTTTTCAACAGGGAAATTTCCAGCTCTTTATCATCAGGTGTTTCCCGACCATCCATGCACATGTCCCAGGTAAATCCACCAAAGGAACTACCCTGTGGTGCTCGTAAAATAAAGTCGATGTAATCGCCGGGCTTCACCGCCACCCACGGCGAGTTGACCTGAGACTCGCCATTAGCTTTCAGCAGACCAGCAGTGGAAACGCCTGTCATAGACCCATCTATATTCCACGCCAGATCGAATCCACCTTTTTGTGATCTTTTTAGATTCCCACGCATACGAGCCTCGCCCGCGCCCAGCGCATACCATCGCAGCACCAGAGCATGATGATCTGCGGCGTGACCTCCATTGGCCCCTGCGTGAAGCCATGGGATCGGTGCCTTCGCTAGATCGTTTCCAGTTTTCCATGCGCCATTGGCAAACATCGGAAACGGCTGTGGATCAGAAATACTGGCACCATTTTCTTCGGCATGGAGGACTCGCCATACACCTGATAAGCGAGGCTTAAAATCTGCGGCATCAGATTTCGCAAGCCATTCTCGAATCATATTTTTTTCATTCTCAGTTGCCGTACGTTGATGGATTTTCTTGTAGAGCCAATCGATGCGCTCTGCTGGATTCGCCAGAGCGACGAATTCCGGATGTTGGGCTAACTTTACCGACTGACGAAGAATCATCGGTCCGTTCAGAAACCATAGTGCTTGCTGCGGCACCGTCGTTTCCGCTCGTTTCGGCGAATGATGATCAGGATGTGGCAAATCAAACGAAACAAATGTTGTCGGCAAAACCAACCGATCAATGAAAGCATAAATGCTACGCCTGCGGTCTGCTTCCACCGCATCTAACGCAATCGCTTGCCCCCCAAGAGCATGCAAATCGAGCGCTCCAGCAGTCATTAAAATCCGGTCGCGCATCGACTCGAAGTCTGATCGGCGGCGGTTCCATTTCCAAAAGAAAACATTGGCTTCATCAATGTGATCATTGGCGACATCGCCCCCTGCGGAAAGCCGAAATGCCCGCGATGTGAGTATAAACCGATGCAGGTCCTTGAGCGAACCGCTAGATTCTTTGAAGCGGATTGCTAGGAGATCCAATAAGGGCAACAATGTCGGAACGGATTGCTGAGGTCCGAAATCTCCGGGATCAGCAAGCGGAACACCAAAGTGCCAGCCCCATACGCGGTTCACCATCACACGGGGAGTGAGAGGGTTTTGCGGATCGGCGATTTTCTCCGCGAGGGCGAGGCGCGGCGATTTGCCAGCAGCAAATGCACCACCTCCCAGAAAACCTAACCACTTGCGCTCGAACTCCGCTTCAGGATCAGATGGGTTGCCACGTTTATAGGTGCGCGCTTTGCCGTAGTTCTTCCTATCAATCACGATCATTGCTCGTGGAGGAGAACCTGGATGAGTTCCTTGAAGTTTTTTCATCTCAGCATTTCTCTCGGCGTTTTTGTTTTCATCCTCTTGATGCATGACACGGCGCACCGATTCTAGATCATGCGCCAGTGGGCAATCCGCCCGTTTCGCTAAAATCCCCAATGCACTATCCGCAGGAGCTGACGTCCATTCATTCGCAAGTAGCGCGCAGGTGGTTTTCATTGCATTCACATCACCTTTCGCCGATTGCATGCTAGAGGCCCATTGCGCAAGGCGTTGATCAGCTTTCCCATTGATCGCGTGACTACGGAGAAACGTACGCCATTCCATCACCGCCTGTGGACGCAATCCGCCAAGCCGAAACGACTCCGCTGTAGCTTTCTCTGTGTCCCAATCATCACGATGGGCCACCCACGCCGCCTCTAAATAAAGTGTGAGCGACTCAGGCTTACGGAGCTGATCCAAAATCGCTTGCCGAGCTGCGCGATCCTCGGCATCAAGTTTAGCCACCTCCGCAAGGTAGGCTTGATACTGCCCCTCATCTCGAGGTTTGCCGATGATGGGGAATTCTCCCGGCTCCTGTGTATTTTCAATGATGGAGTAAATCGAATAATAATCCTCCATCTCTATCGGATCTGATTTATGCTTATGGCAACGAGCACAAGCCACCGTGCTGGAAAGCAACCCACGTGTGACAACATCAACTTTTTCATCAATCGTGTCGTAGGGCCGTAACAAATGCGGACCGACCGTCAGAAAACCCAGCGCCGCTAAGTCTGGATGATCAGAACGATCTACCAACAAATCCGCAGCCAGTTGTAGCTGAACGAATCGTCCGTAACCCATGTCCTGATTGAACGCGCCTATTAACCAATCACGATACGTATAAGCAAACGGATAGCGGTTATCGCGGTCAAAATTGTAGCCCTGTGTGTCTGCATAACGCGCCACATCCATCCAATGCCTCGCCCAGCGTTCGCCATAGGCTGGCATGGCCAACAGCTCATCGATCATGGCTATCCACGTCTCTTCACGCGGGTCTGCCTCGATTCTGCGAATTTGCTCAAGCGATGGTGGCAAGCCCGTCAAAGTAAATGCCGCTCGCTCGATCCACAGCCGCGGTGCCGCCAGCATCGTCGGCAGGATGCCTTCGTCCCGCCACTTCTTCTCGAGCACTTGATCGATCGGATGTTTTCCGTCATTGCCTGGTAAACTCGTAGCCGGCGCCTTGTAAGCCCAATGGAGCTCTTGACCACTCGCCATACCAGATCGCCCTGCCGCAGCGAAAGCAAACGCAACCATGATCAACAAGACCACATGTCTATGCGTTCTTAAATAGGGAATGGAAGAGATGCACTTCACGATAAACGCGATGAAATAATCAATGCGCGCCTTCTTTTAAATGCTCGCTCAGTGAATCCCGAGCAAAATCATTTTTTAGATTTCGCCATACCGTATGAATATGATTGGCATTGTTTTGTGTATTGCAGCACTCGATGAGGATCTCTGGTGTTTGCACGCGATAGTAGTATGCTTTATCCACTTCCAGACTGCCTGCCCATGCAAAACGAATATCTTTCGGATTCGTATCCTTGATTTTTTTGATCTCAGCATCTGCCATTTCGTTGCGTAAACGGTTGGCGTATTCGCCGATTAGCTCATCTAACAATTTTTTCTCGTCATCAGAAAATTGATCTAACGAAACTCCAACAACTTCCAACTGTTCAGCGATACGTTTTTCTCCCGTTAGAACATCGTTAGGAGCTTTTTCTGTGTAGATGACTTTTTTCTCATGACCTTGTAATGATTTCGCCAATGAGCGAGCAATCGTTTCTTCTTTTGCCAGTGGCTGAGTGCCATCGAGTGCACCGCCGCGCACCAATGCTGGATTCGCACCCATGAATGCTGGGGCGACAACGATTTGGCTACCTTTCACCAAGGTAATATTCATCGCTAAATGATGTCCTTCGAAACGCCATCCCCAGGTTTCTGTGGCCGATGGTTTTCCAAAAATGGATGTGAAATACGCCTTCGAATTACGTTTTACTGGATCCTTTTCTAATTCTGCTAAATAAGCTTCTAATTGCATAATCGTGCCTGCTTTGATCAGCGCTCTCTCACTAAGTAAGGAGGCTAGCATTTTTTTCGATAATACGATTTGTTCAGGTGTGAGCGCTTCGATGGCAATACCCTTACGAGGTTGAGGGGTAAATTTCCAATTTTCACGCTCATCCGCCGTGAACGCGAACATGGCCTTTTCGCTTTGCTCCGGAGTCAGACTAGCAACGAACTGAGTCGCCGCAGTCGCCATTTCGGTGGCTGCTTTTGAAGACTTCTGCTCAAGAACAGCAGATTCAGCTGCGAATGATAAAACGGACAGTCCTGCCCACAAGATAAGGATCTTTTTCATAATGAAGTGTCTGATGACTACCCAACTACGCCGGCTGACGCGAGTTTATTTCATGTCATTCAAGCAATCGATCATCTTATGGGCGATTTCATCGAGAGCACCTGCGGCAGAAATCACCCGCACAAACGGCTCTTCTTTGAGGCTGAGAAAAATATCCCGACAACGTTGCAGAGCATCACGCTTCTCAAATTGGTTAGCTGTATCTCCCCGGCTGCCAATTCGTTCCAGCGCTATATCCACATCGATGTCTAACAAAAAAAGCAAGTCAGGCTGCGGCGCAAATTCTTCATTTCGACGACGAATCTCCTGAGGATCAAATCCCCTCGCCCCCTGATAGGCCATTGTCGAAAAATAATAGCGATCAAGAATCACTACCTTGCCTTCCGCTAATGCAGGCTTGATCAATTGCTCGACATGTTCTTTGCGGTCACGTAGAAAATACTCCAATTCTTGCTCTGGTTCGAGACGTCCCAATGTCGCCGAGTCACGTAACTTTTTCCCCCATGGTCCATCGGTAGGTTCTCTGCTGAGAACGACTTCACGCCCTAGTGCGGAAAAGTAGCTCGCCAGTCGTTTTGCGTGGGTGGATTTTCCGGTCCCATCAATTCCTTCAAGGACGAGAAATAGGCCGGAGTGTTCGGAGTCTGTCACGATATCAAAAAATAGAAATGAAAAAAGAGCGTGCTCGGCAGGATTCGAACCTGCGACAATCCGCTTAGAAGGCGGGAGCTCTATCCAACTGAGCTACGAGCACGTGCGCGGACAAGATGGGAGAAGCGCAGAAAATATTCAAGAAAGGATTGCAGAAAAATCATTTTCTCTTGCAGCACTGAGGTTAATCCAGCAATTCCAATTTTTGGATTTGACATCGTAGGTAGGTTGTAAAGACTACCGTCATGTACGAACTTGCAGGAAAAATTAAACTCATTAACGACACGCAAAGCTTTCCGAGTGGCTTCACCAAAAGAGAATTTGTGGTTACTACAGCGAACGATAAATACCCGCAGGACATCAAATTTGAGATCGTAAAAGAAAAATGCTCTTTGCTAGATCAATTTGAACCCGACCAAGAAGTCCAAGTATTTTTCGACATCCGCGGCAACGAATTCAATGGCAAGTATTACGTCAGTCTCGCCTGCTGGAAAATACAAGCTGCCGATGGCTCCGCCGCACCAAGAGCATCCGCCAGCCAAGCACCGCGTCGCCAAGCAGCCACAACTACACCAGCAGAACCCTCCCCCGCCGATCTTCGTAACGACGAGGATTTTGATGACGATATTCGTTTTTGAAAATAACAATCGAAGTTTAGCCTACATTACGAAAGCAAAGTCCGGAAAGAGAGTTACGAATAATCATATTCTTTTAGATAATTCAGCATTTCTGCTCTTCCCCTTTTCTCAAATGCTGCTAAAATGATTACCGATGATTGAAACTGCTTCAGTAAACACAGCATCTTCAAAAACTGTTTGGGAACACCACGCACGCAAGATCTCGCGGCAAGTCAACATTGGCTGGTGGTTGCAAACCTTGGCAGGCCCACTGGTGTTTTTTAGCTTAGTCGGCACTTGCGCCTTACTACTCATTCGCCGTGAGAATCCAAACTTGCCATTGTGGCAATGTTCTCTGGCAGTGTCGGGATTGATCGCAATTGTCGCTGGCGGAGCGTGGTTACTCGCAAAGAAATTTTTTGAAAAACCAGCGCAATCATTTGTAAGAATTGAGGCAGCGATGCATCTGCGATCCGGACTTTCCGCAGCACTCGCTGGCGTGGCTCCTTGGCCACAAGCTCCTGCAAAACCACATGCGGGATTGACGTGGAACTGGTCGCGCGTGTTGCTCGCCCCCTTGGCCGCTTTGCTGATGCTGCTCGCTGGACTGTTTGTTCCGGTTAGCGCGATTCTGCCCAACAAGCCCGCACCTGATGAACCTCAAGCATGGGCCCGCACGGAATCCGAATTGCAAAATCTCGAAAAAGATGCCGTTGTCGATCAACCTTACATCGAAGAAGTGAGGAAAAAAATCGAAGATTTACGCGCGCAAGACCCTGAAGAATGGTTTGGCCACTCCTCGATGGAGGCTACGGATAACATGCGCAAAGAGCACAAGTCTGAAGCAAAACGTTTGGAGCGGGATATGTCACAAGCAGCCAAAGCCTTTGGTGCGTTAGAAAAAAATCCAGCCACCAGCGATCAGGAAAAGCAGCGCATCGCTAATGAATTTGAACAGGCGCTGGACGGCATGAAAAATGGTGGCATGAAACCAAATCCCGCATTGTTAGAACAGCTAAAATCGCTCGACCCTGCAAAATTGAGTCAACTCACACCAGAGCAGTTGAAACAAATGAAAGAAAATTTGGAAAAAGCTCTCGATAAGCTCGACGGCCAGGGCGAAGGTGAAGGCGAAGATTGGGCAGATGAATTAAATGCTGATGGCAGTCATCCCGGCGACAATGAAGGGCAAGGTCAAGGTGGTGAGGGTGAAGGAGAAGGCGAAGGAGAAGGAGAAGGCCCTGGAAAAGGTGGAGTCAGTCGCGGTCCCGGTCATGATCCCAATCTACTTGGAAAGGCGTCACAAGACCTGAAAACCGGTAACATGGAAGCATTGAAAACGGAAGACTTATCCAAAGCCCGACCAGGAGATTTGTTAGAACTCCAAGATGGCGAGCACGATGTCGATAAAAGCGCCACAGGCATCAGCGGTGGCGGCGATATCAAAGGCACTGGCAAAGGTGGTGACCGTGTTTGGAAAGAATCGTTAGATCCACAAGAACAAAAAGCTTTAAAGAAATTTTTCGAATAAAAAATTATCATGCAACACGCAACCGAAACCGAAGTCACCGAAGCAGCAAAACACATCCGCTCACTTTCCAATGCCCTGAATCAGGTACTTTTTGGTCAGGAAGAACTCGTCGATCTTGTGATCACGGGAGTTCTCGCACGTGGTCATATTTTGTTAGAAGGACTGCCTGGTCTCGGCAAAACGGAATTGGTCAAAGGGCTTTCACGCTCGCTAAAACTTGATACCAAACGCATCCAGTTTACACCCGATCTACTGCCCGGCGACATCACCGGAAATCCAGTGTTGCAAGAGGTGAATGGCAAACGTGAATTCGTGTTTCAACCAGGGCCGTTGTTTACAAACATCATGCTAGCAGACGAAATCAATCGCGCCTCCCCCAAAACGCAATCTGCGTTATTAGAGGCGATGCAAGAGCGCCGTGTGACCGTGCTAGGACAAACACACCAACTGCCTGCGCCGTTTTTTGTGCTTGCTACGCAAAACCCGATTGAACTTGAAGGAACTTACCCACTGCCTGAAGCACAATTGGACCGCTTTTTGTTTAAACTAGAAGTAACACGCAATAATGTCGCCACCTTAGAGCGCATCGTAATGCATCGTGAACTCGGCATGGAACCTCACGTGGAAGCCATCATGAATGCAGAAACGCTTGGCTCGATTCTCGATTTAGTGCGGCGCATTTACTTGCCTGATCCAGTGGCCAACTACATTGCGCGCTTGGTAGACGCTACTCATCCAGGTCAATCGGCGGCAGCACGCGGCATCCGTTACGGAGCCTCCCCACGGGCGGCACTATCTCTCGCCTCTGCGGCGAAAGCACGCGCACTGATCAATGAAAGACCGCATGCATCTTTCGAGGATGTACGCTTCGTTGCGGGAGCAGTTCTGCGCCATCGTATTGTGTTAGAATACAATGCCCGCATCGAGGGATTGAATCAAAACGATCTCGTCCGCGCTGTCCTTGAAGAAATTCCGTTTCAAGCGAGTGCCACACCCCGCACTCTTCAGCCTTCGTAGTAGAACTGCTGCCTAACTGGCAGGAAGGTCTGCGCTCATCCACCCGCTGTGTTTTCACCCATCTCACTTTACACAATTCGCTTCCGGCGTTATAGCGGTTGGCTGCTAGTGTTGTTGTCGTTTTTTTTTCACATTTTCACGGTCTATTGTTTTTCGAAACAACCTGATCGCCTAGCTGCATTTACCGTTTTGCCCTTGTGGTTTTGGGGTGTGATCGGACTTAGCATTGCCGTCACCGCGTTACTGCTGCTAAGGGCTTCGCTATCTTTGATCTTGAGTTTCATCTGGATTCTCACCATTTTTGTTGGCTCTGATGAAGCAAAAGTGCTTTCAAACATCGGCACGAGAGCTCCAATCAAAGGGGGTTCAGCAACCATAAGCGGATCACCCATAATTCGTGTGCTCACACTCAATTGCAAAAATTTTACGGAGGGTAATCCAACCAATGACATACTGGCTTGGAACGCTGATATTATTTTACTGCAAGAAATTCATCCTTACTTTGTGAAAGGCATTTGTGATAAAGCCTATCAAAATAAGGGCTTTTACCGCGTTCATCATTCCAGTGGCATCATCAGCCGCTGGCCGATCAAACGCGATGGTCGGATAGATCAATTCCGCGATCATCAATGCACCATCCAAACACCTTATGGCTCCACCATCGAGGTCATGAATGTCCACCTTGGCACGGCAGCTACCGACGCTCGACTATGGCTGCGCGAGTGCTGGAGAACCCACAAAAACAATCGTTTGTTTCGTCGCAATGAACTGGGCGCGATCTTGCAAACCCTTGATACCACAGCATCACCTATCAAAAATGCAGTCATTATCGGCGGTGATTATAATGCTCCTGCGCAAGATGCAACATACCGACTCATGGATCGCGATTATCAAGATGCCTATTTACAGGCAGGCTGCGGTTGGTCCAATACGTTTCCTCGCTCACTGCCGATGATGCGCCTCGATCATATCTACATTTCTTCACAATTGAAATGTGTGCGCGCTACCGCAGAAACCGTTACGAATTCAGACCACAGGATCGTGGTAACCGACCTAATCCGCGTGAGGCCCTAAATCTTTCGATTATTTTTGAATGAATCAAATTTATCCTATCGTAACAGTTACTGAAAAACTATGAAATCCTCAGCCATCAAACGCGCATTCTTTTGGTTATCCGGTGCCGGAACTGAAACTCTTGAGCAATGCCCTAATTGGGAACAACGAAAATACGTAGCTTTCGGCTGTACAGTGCTCGTCCCCTGTGCTTTTGCTTTCATCGCCTGCGCTTATGCACTTTCTACACTAACCGATAAAAACTATGTCATTTTCGGCGTTGCTTCGGTATGGGCTTTCATCATTCTGACCATTGACCGCGCGCTGCTGGCTTCTTATCGACCATTCATGTCGCCCATACGTAAATTCGGCCAGTTTGCACTGCGTTTTGTCGTAGCGATGCTCATGGGTATTACGATTGCCCATCCTCTGGTGCTGCTACTTTTCCGCGATACCATTCAGACCGTCATCGAGAAGGAACGCTCAGAAGTGATCGAAACGACGCGCAGTCATTTTGAAAAAGAAAAGCAAAAAGTGCGCAGCAACACCGTCGCTTTAGAATCTTCGATTGCCGATCAGCGCACAAAATGGAATGAATCTTTCCAAGCAAAATTCATCATTCAGGAAAATGAAAACGCGGATGCTGCGATTCCTGGTCTGACTGCAGCACAGCAACAAGAATTGAAAAAAGCCACAGATGAAGCGACGTTGCCGTTTACCGATCGGCTCAAAGTGATCGAACAACAATCGACAGAACTCACCCCGCAATACGCCAAACTACAAACAGAATTAGGATTTTGGCAGGCTGAATTCGAACGTGAACTTAACGGCCAACGCTCAGGTCTTAGTGGCGAAGGTCCACGGGCAAGATCGATTCTCTCCGACCAACTCGAACCACGTCGCGAGGAATCGAAACGCATGGGTGGATTGTTAGAACATCTCACCACCGAGAAAAAGGCGTTAGAAACGCAAATTCGTGACGCCGAAGCCGGAGCCATTTCTACCTTTGAAGTGAAACTCAAGGAGATCGAACTTTCCAACAAAGTAGAAGCAGACCGCGTCGTTGAATTGAAACGAAAAGTGGAAAACGATCAAGCGAGTTCATTCACCACTCAACAAAATTCCCTACGCGATACCATCAAACAGCAGATCGATACCCGCCTCTTAGAGTTAGCCCGAGTACAACAAGAAATGGCACGTGTCGCCGGTGATGAGCGCACCAAGATCGACGCCATTCTTGCAGAACCGCGACGCGACGTGCTCACGCAAACATTGGCGCTAAATCAACTCTTTGAAAATGGTAACCAAGGAGGCAAGTTTGCCTACTACACCTACCTGATTCTCACTGCACTATTTATGTTAGTGGATACCATTCCGTTGATCGTGAAATTTTTCACCAAATCTGGTCCCTATGATTCATTGTTAGATCGTGATGAAGTAAGTTTCGAGGGTGAACATAAATCATTTTTGCTCAGCCACGGTCGTTACATGGCGCAGATGGCTAATAGCAATCTGTTGGCCGTCACCCGCAACAGACGCCTAGAAAACGCCATGATCGATGGTGTAGAACACTCCCGAGCCGCGCGTGAATTCCTAGATTCATTGATCGAAATGGAAAAAGCATTTTCGGACAAACTGCGCCAACAGGAAACAATGCGCGAGCATACTTCTCCTGAACAATTAGCGGCTTTAGAAGCGATGAAAAAACGCTTCTACGACGATCTCGATCATCGCATGCAGTCATTTTTCCAACCACAGGTTAGCTGATCAAACAACATGCAATGGATCGTTTTTTTCGATGGTCAATGTGGCCTTTGCTCGCGTTCTGTTAGATTTCTTGCTCATGCGGATCAAAATGACCGCTTGCTGTTTGCGCCATTGCAGGGTGAATTAGCGAAGCAGCATCACTTGGAACAATATGCCTCCGAGACCGATGGCAGCATGGTGTTGATCCGCAGTTCTGACGGTCAAAAATTTTTCCGTTCGGATTCCGTGTTAGAGATCTGTCGCGCCCTACGTGGTATTTTCCTGTTAGGCTTATGCGCTAAAATACTCCCCCACGGCATCCGCGATCGACTGTATCGTTTCGTCGCCAAAAACCGCATCAACTGGTTCGGACATGCTGATGCTTGCACGCTGCCTGATGCCCGATTGCAGCAAAAGCTACGCGCCTAACATAGCTGCGCTGGATCCTACCACTTCGGTAGTTCATCCGATGACTGCTTCTTTGCTGGCACGGGCTCAATTTTATCCGCTTCCAGCGATTTTGACGTTAGATCTTCGACCACTGGACTTGTCGTTGTGATAACCTCGGGATTTTCTACGTTGATTTGCTTGGGGCGATAATAGACACCGTCACCGATTTCCACTTGCCCAGATGAGACATCCGCTGCCGCAAATTGGCCTAATTTTTCGCCACTTGTCACCAGCGCAGCCGTTCGACCATCAGGACCGTAGGTATATAGATTCACGCCTTCATCATAGGTCCATTTGCCGTATGATTCGATCAGCACGAAATTTTTCCCAGCGGGTCGCGATTGCACACGTCCGACCAATTTCGTAGCATCCTGCTTGCCCTTCGTTTTGTCTTTTGCCTGTTGATCCGTCTTGTGCGCACAAGCAGCCACCGAAAACAAGATGACCAAAAGATGAGCAGCAAATTTCATGCATTCATGAAACCATGAAACACCCGAAAAGCAACTAGTTGTTTCACATCGCTCATCACCAAGATCAAAGGCGACATGAAATGAAGAAAAAAAAGTGAAAAAATTCATGCAAAAGATTGACGCGATGAATGAAATGTGTTTCAACGTCCTTCCAGTAATGGATTAGGAGCGGTGGCTGAGTGGTCTAAAGTACTCCCTTGCTAAGGGAACGTGGGGGTGACTCCACCGAGGGTTCAAATCCCTCCCGCTCCGCCATCTTCTGAGAGAAATCCAGCCATTCCATGGCCGAACTCGTGGGGCCAGCTCACTGAGCGATTATTTGGGCTCCAAAGCATTACATTTAAATTCTATGCAAATTAACGTGTTCAGCTCCAATCTGCCTAGATTGCTCAATGCCATCGCCTACCGTTTCCTGATTTTGGCGATCGGCCTGCTAATGGTCGGGGTTCAGCCCATGATTGCGGCAGAGCCGAACCACGTTGCGGCCACCGTTCGCAGCGTGGCGCTGGTTGATTCGGCTTTGCTGGCTAGCATTCCCCGGGAGGAGTTCGTCGGCTCGCGAGTCATCCCGATCGACGGCAACCGCGATGTGATCGAGCAGATCACGGCGGCACTCGATGGGCAGACCGATATCGATGTGGTCCGCGTGCTTTCGCACGGCAGCGATGGAACGCTTTGGTTTGGTGGCCAGGCACTGGACGCGGGGGTGCTCAAGGCCCGCCAGGCGGAGCTTGCCGGATGGAGTAAATCTCTCGCCGCCGACGCGCAAATTCTCCTCTACGGCTGCCGCGTCGCCGAAACGGACCAAGGACGATCCTTCGTCAAAGAGTTGGCGTCATTGATTCATGCCCGTGTCGCGGCCAGCACAAATGTCACCGGCATGGGCGGCGATACGGATTTGGAATTCAAAGTCGGCATCTTGAGCGACCGGATTCTCGCCAGCGTAGCCAGTTACCAAAAGGCAGGTGTATCCCTGCAGGGGGACTTTGGCGATGAAGCGGACGCACTTGCGAGCATCAATTGGAACGACGTCGAGACTTGGCATTCCGCGCTCACGGGCTGGACAAACAACCAGAATGGCACCGCCACTGTCACCATGACATTCGACCTGCGCGGCCAATTCTACCTCGGACACAGCCAATGGTCGAACAACGGCTTTGTCTACATGTATCGCAACAACATTCAAGTTGCCCAGCAATACATCAATATCACTCGCAATAGCTTCAGCTTCACGCGAGTAACATTCACCGCCACGTTCCCGCTCTCGATTGGCAACAATCGGATTTCAGTTAGCCCTCTCGAGGGGGCCCCGACCATCTGGTCCGACCGCACCACACACAACATCGAGGTCATAGCGCCCTATTTCTATGGAGCCCCGGCAGCAGCGACAGCACACACGGTGGCTATCGGCAGCAACTTCAGTTATTACTACTACGCAGCGGGCACGGGTCCTGTGTTGTTCACCGCCACTGGGCTTCCTGCAGGATTAACGATGAGCTCGGGCGGCGTCCTCTCCGGATATCCGCGTAGCGGCAGCGCGGGCGTTTATCAGGTGAACATCCGCGCATCCAACGGTTTTGGAACCAAAGATCTGCCGGTCACTTTCACGATCACGAATCAAGCGCCAAGCTTTGCCAGCACCACTCCTGCGGTGCTGACCGGTGGCATCGAGAGCACACCACTCACGATTACCTACGCATCGCTCGCCGCCGCCGTGGGCGCGACCGACCCAAACAATACGTTTACCGCTATTTACAGTGGCTGGGCGCTCGATCCGATCTCGTTCCGCATCGAGTCAGTGCTCGGCGGCACGCTCACCAAAAACGGCAGTCCAGTCACTGCTGGAACGACATCGATCGCTGCCGGAGAAAGCCTGGTTTGGACACCAC
>CAIRGO010000190.1 GCA_903878115.1 Akkermansiaceae bacterium
ATAGGGACCGTCGCCCCACTCGCTGATGCCGTGTTTAAGCATCACCGCGAGATGCTGATCACCGCAAAGATGCACCGCACGTGCGCGGCGGATTTCCTCAAGCGCGCGATTCCTACCGGTTTGCGGCCAACCATTGCAATCAAGATCGGCCAGCAAGCGGTTGTTAGGATCGCCATGCAAATGGACAGCGCCGCAGAAAGCGGTTTGCGAAAAAACTGCCTTCATTTCTGCGCCGGTCCAGTCCTGACCCCATTCGTGGAGAAATTTGATCTGCCGTGACCCGAGCAGTTCGAGACCTGGCAAGTCGATGGTTTTTGGGTCGTAATTCGGATCGTTGATGTGATCGGGGCGCGGGCCCATTTTAGGAATTTTCCCCTCAGGTCCTGACTTGAATTTCCGATCTTCTAGAATGGCAAAATCGACTCCGCCAACCCGCAAACGAGTGAAATACACCGTAATCCCCTGCTCCACTGGTGCTGGATCGACGGCATCAGGCAAATGCCACGATTGCTGCCGCTGGACCATGTTGACATATTCAGCAGGATAAAAATATCCCCCATCTGCGTTGTCGGGGCGCTGTGAACGTTTGCCGTTTTCACCCCAAAGATTCGGATGGCCGACATCATGATCATCAGGAATCGCGATGGTTGGTCGGTCGCGCATTAAGTCGCGGAATTGCAGACCAAATTCGATCCAGCCCGCCGTGTGTTCCGTGTGACGATACGTTTGATCGCCGCCGAAGAAGAGCAAGTCAGGATTTTGAGCCTTGAGGTTGTCGATGATCTCTGGACGCAACCCCGTGGTGCGACTGGAATTGCACGACATATTTGCCACCACGATCTCTTCTTTTTCCATCGGATCACGACGGATCACCCCTTCGAACATCGCATTTTCTCCGTGTCGCACGCGATAGCGCACGTCATTGGTCGCGTCCCATTTTTCGATGCGAAAATGCGCGCTCCAGCCAGGAAAAAGCACTGCTGTTTTTACGGCCTCGATCCATTTCTCATCGCGTAAAAATTCGATCCGAGCCTCGCGTTTTTCTTCAAGCTTAAGCGGATAGAGCTGCGCCGTGAGCTTCAACACACCACGATCCTGCGTGTAGAGCGCGAACGCGATCACCTGATCACGTGGCACATCCATCGGCGGCGGTGCTTGCTCTTTACCATTCGGTTTTTTCAACCACCACTGACCCGTGGCGAGAGAATCGAGTTTAGGAAATGCGGCCGTAAAAGGAGTAACAGATTCCGCTTCCGCAGCGCCTGCTAGAGGTATCGATCCCGACGCCGAAACCAGCGCAGAGAGTTTAAGAAAAAGACGACGAGTGATGTTCATTGATTTGTTAGTGAGCGACTACTTCCCTTCCTTGGCCCACTTTTTCATGAGCTCGATATTTTTCATGATTTCTGGCTTGGGTTTTCTGCCCAAATAGGCTGCCATGTCGGAATCGTAGCGGGATTCGGTCTCGGGTGTGCGGCCTTGGTCCTTGGTCTGCTCCATCCAAACGTCTAGTTTGGTGCGTAAGTCCAGCAGTGTCTTGGCATGCGCCGGATCGGCGGCGAGGTTTTTTACTTCCCATGGATCTGCTGACAGGTCATAGAGTTCTTCGGGTGGGCGAGTTTTTGCGAAGAGTAATTGTTGCACGTCATTGAGCTGTCCGGCGGCTTCGACGGCTCGCAGCGCGATCACGCAAGGTTTGTGATCCTTGTAGTCGTTAGGCTGAAGATAAGGGCGCTGCGGCAAGAAGTTGCGAATGTATTTGAAACGTTCCGTGCGCACACTACGAATGTGATCAACTGTTTCATCGGCGCGATCACGAGCGGAAAAAGTGGCCTCTCGTGGCTGATAATTTGTGGCGATAACATTGCGTGCTTGCATCGACTTCGGCTGCTGTATGCCAGCGAGAGTAAGAGACATCGCTGCCATATCAATGTGTTCGATGAGATCCTTGCGACGCTCTCCTTTTGGTAAACCTGGGCCATTCACAACGAAAGCAATATGCGTGCCTTCATCGTAGAGAAACTGTTTGCCGCGCCCATGACTCACGCCGTGGTCGGTGATGAAAAAAATGATCGTTTGATCGAGAATCCCCTCGCTGCGCAGACGTTCGATGATCTCTCCAATTTGTTGATCGGTGATGCGCACGGCATCGAGTGTGGCGGCCCAGTCATCAAGGATGGCTGGTGTTCTTGGATAGTATGGGGGCAATGGCAGATTGTCGGTGGGAGTGACGCTACCAAGTTTTTTGCGTGCCTGAGCAATTTGCTTTTCCGCATCGCGGATTTTACCGCCCCAGAGTTGAATTTGAGCAAAAAACGGCTGACCTTCTTTGCGCGTCTTCCAATCTGTGCCATCGTAGCAACTTGGCGTATACTGAAAATTATAATCCGTCTTACCAGTTTTCATTTCTGGATAGCCGCCGTTGCTGGTGAAGTAACCAGCCTGCTGAAACAGCTGCGGAACGAGTGACACATCAGCTGGCAGTTTGATTTTCTCCACACCCACACCACTGCGATGATGATGCGCACCGATCGTCGTCTGATACATACCAGTGATGAGAGCAGAGCGAGATGTTGAGCAAATCGGAGCAGTGACAAAAGCATTTTCAAAGAGCAAACCACCCGCAGCCAATTTATCCACGTTAGGCGTCTGGATCGTCTTCTCTCCATAACAGCCAAAATGAGGCGACATGTCCTCGGCGATGAGCCAAATGATGTTAGGCTTTTTCGCCTGAGATTCGGCAGCGCAAAATACTGAATTGAAAAGAAAGAGCAGGAAAAAAAGTTGTTTCATGGCTTCGGAAGTGGGTGGCAGATAAAGAATTTGTATAGGAAAAAAATAGTTTTGCAATGCACCTTCACGAGCAGACAATTAGGGAACCAAGACTCTAAGTCGCATGAACCTCGCAGCGTTCGATCCACGTGGCACGTAAACTCGGACTCGGTCGGTGTCCGTCGCAGCCGGCGGAGAAAAAGTGAAGTTGTTATCCACCCGGATCTCAACTCCAGGAATCGCGGTAGCCAATGCCCAGGGCGCAACAAGATCGGTGTCCGTTTCACAATCCACCGAGACTCCTGCAGCAACCGATAGATCGCTGCGGCGCAAAGTGAAGAGAACATAGTTCCCGGCTGGAATGGCGGGCGAGCTGACTGGATTGGTGACTAGTTGAGTGGTAGGCAGCAGGTTCGCGTCCATGACCAGTTTCGGATTTCCACCGATGACCATTTCCACGCCGTTCTCGATGCCGTCTTTGTCTGGGTCAGCAGTGGTGCCGATGATCAAGGGGTTGGTTTCACCCGGGAAGAAGCCGCTGATCCATGAGGAATATGGGGCAGCAGGAGTCAACGTCAGGATGCCGGTGGCTTCGGTAAAATTATATTTCTTGGACCCGACGATTTTGGTCCAGACGTTGGAAACTTCCGACCATCCAGCACCGACGATGGTGAATGAACTGCCGAAGGACTCGGTGAGCGTGACGGCATCAACGATCGTCCATGAACCGGAAGTCAAGGCGGAGGCGTCGGCGAGCGTGGTGTCGATGTTAAAATCGCCATTGAGGACGACAGTTCCCCCACCGTTGATGCGATTGTTCACACCGGAGGTGGCACCTATCACGAACCTGAGTTGGGCGTTGTCGGCGAGGGTAACAGTGCCTGCACTAACAGTCGTGTCACCAGTGTAGGTGTTGGTTCCCGTGAGGGTGAGGGTACCCGTCGTGGTCTTGGTGAGACCTCCGGTGCCGTTGATAGTAGCGACGTTTTGTAAGATGCCAGACTCGACGGTGAAAGTGATGACTCCGGCACCTGCTGCACCGAGGTCGTGGCCGCCCATGTTGAGTGTGCCACCACTAAGTTTTACGGTAGCATTGCTGGTGCCGGCACTCGCACCGCGAATGATATCGCCCGCGACGGTGATTGTTCCGCCAGTGAGGTTCAGAGTTCCGGTAGCAGTGCCTCCAGACACCGTGGCATTGGCGATGCGGATGGAGATTCCCGCGCTCGCAAGCACGGAGACGGTGCCGCCGGAGATATTGAGCGTTCCCGTGGCGACTCCGCCAGCCGTAACATTCTCACCGAGTCTAATGGGGTTGGTAATGTTGTTGAAAGTGGAGCTTCCTCCACCCAACGAAACGGTGCCGGTCGAACCGCCACCAGCCTCCGCCAAGGCGACGATCAAGTTGTCAACATTGAGTGTGCCCTGGTTAAAGTTGAACACACCCGAAACCATTCCCGTGGTGGAGTTCGTGGTGCGGCGCCCCATGGTCATGGTGCCGAGCCGCAGGTCGGCGGCGTGGCCGGTCGTATCAAACGTGCCGGTCGGGGCATTACCGGTGTTCATGTTCGACCATCCGGCGTTCAGGTCGGAGCGGGAAGTGCCTCCGGCCAGGCCGCGAAGCGTCAGCGAGCCGGTTGCGCCATTGAAGGTCAGGCTGCCAGTGGAACGACCGTTGGTGTTCGAGAACAGATCGCCTGTGCCCGTGATGTAGATGGTATTCACATTGATTATGTTGTTGCCGCTGCCCAGTTTGAGTGATTGGGTCACACTGGCGGCGTCGGGCGATGCAAGGAGGAGTTTGTCCGCTTGGATGGTGCTGTTGGCTGCGAGAATCACGATGGACCCACCTGCGGAAACACCGCCGCCATTCGTCGGACTGCCGATGCGGAAGGTGCCGGTTCCCAGATTAGAATAGAAATTGGTGAGGCTGCTCAGGTCGAGAATGCCGGCGTTGCCGACACTGCTGGTCGCGCCGTTGCCAATCTGCACATTGGCGTTGGTCGGAACGCCACTGGTGCCGATGGAAAGAGTTCCCACTCCAGTAACGTCCAGTTCGGTGGTGGAATGAGGGAGGGCGGTCGCATTGTAACCGATGGTTACCGCGCCATTGAGTTGGAGAGTCCTGCCGCTGCCGATGGTGATAGTATTGGTGGAGTTCGTCCGTGCGAGAAATGCACCCGCAAACGTGGCGCTGGCGGCAGACAGATCCAAGGTGCCGACA
>CAIRGO010000191.1 GCA_903878115.1 Akkermansiaceae bacterium
GACCCGCAAGTCGTCGATCCGACCGATGTCGAAATGCTCGAGGACCTTGTGCTGACTGCCGTAAAGCAGGCGCTTGAGGACGCAAAGAAACTGGGCAGCGATGAAATGGGCAAACTCACAGGCGGGATGAAAATTCCAGGCCTCTCGATGTAATGTCTGTCTGCTCCGACCAATGGATCCGCCGCATGGCGGTCGAACGAGGCATGATCGAACCCTTCGTGGACGGTCAGATCAAAAAAAACGCGTCAGGAGAACGGGTCATCAGCTACGGCCTCTCGAGCTACGGCTACGACCTGCGCGTCTCCAACGAGTTCAAGGTTTTCACAAATGTTTTTAGCAGCGTGGTTGATCCCAAGGCTTTCGACGACCGCTCGTTTGTGGATATGGAGACGGATGTGTGCGTCGTTCCGCCCAACTCCTTCGCCCTCGCGCGCAGCGTGGAGTATTTCCGCATACCCCGCGAGGTGCTCACCATCTGCGTCGGCAAATCCACCTACGCCCGCTGCGGCATCATTGTGAACGTGACTCCCTTCGAGCCCGAGTGGGAAGGGCATGTGACCTTGGAAATCTCAAACACCACACCGCTGCCCGCACGCATTTATGCCAATGAGGGCCTTGCCCAGGTGGTGTTCTTCGAAGCCAAAGAAACCTGCGAGACGAGTTACGCGGACCGCGCGGGAAAATACATGGCTCAGCGCGGCATCACGATTCCAAGGATGTAGAACCCTCCCGCGACAGCGCGGAGAGGCGAACGATTTTTTCAACATGGATTACGACTTCATCGTCGTCGGTGGAGGCAGCGCAGGTTATGCCGGCGCGAGAACGGCCGTGGGCCACGGATTGCGCGTCGCGGTGATCGAGGGAGGCCGTGAGGTCGGCGGGCTCTGCATCCTCCGAGGATGCATGCCGAGCAAGACGCTGCTCGAATCCGCACGGCGCTTCCGGGTTTTGAAACGTGCATTGGAATTCGGCCTCGCATGCGACAATCCCCGGTTCGACGCCTCCGCCATCATTGCCAGAAAACGACGCCTCATCGCCGAATTTGCAGATTACCGCAAAGGCCAACTTGAATCCGGAAAGTTCGATTTTTTCAGGGGTCGGGCCGAATTTTCGAGTGCCAACGAGATGAGTATTTCCGCAGCCGACGGATCCTCAACGACTCTGCGCGGGAAATCCTTCCTCATCGCCACGGGATCAAAAATTTCCATGCCGCCCGTGCCGGGCCTCGACCAGTGCCTGACGAGCGACGACCTTCTCGATCTCGAAGCCATTCCCAAGTCGATCATTGTCCTTGGTGCGGGTCCAGTTGCACTCGAGATGGCCTCCTACTGCCGGGCTTTCGGAACAGAGACGACAATCGTGCAGCGGAGCCCGCAGATTCTGAGCGGCAGCGATCCCGACGCGGCGGCGGCGTTGGAAGAGGGTCTGATAGCGGATGGGATTGCGATCCACACCGGCACCCGGCTTGCGCGGATCGAAAAAACAGGTGACGGCATGTGCGTCCTTTTTGAAAAAGACGGGTCCGCGATCACTCTGCATGCGGAGTGCGTGCTGAATGCCCTGGGGCGCACACCGGCTTTGGATGGCCTGGAAGCGCTTGGACTGGAAACCGCGAACGGCCGCATTCAAGTCGATGCCACCCAGGCGACATCCATCCCGCATATTTTCGCGGCGGGCGATGTGTGTGGC
>CAIRGO010000192.1 GCA_903878115.1 Akkermansiaceae bacterium
GACTACATTGGCGGCGGCTGGTTTGGTATTTTTCATTACACCCCTACCGAGTGGCAGGGATTGAAATGCAACTCCAGCCAACTTTTTTACTTTCTCAAAAAAATCCTATGGGATGGCTATGTGTTGGTTTTCTTTGAAAATCATTGCTGTTGCGCTCATTTTCTTTGCTTCTTTGGCGAGAACTACTCAGGCCTTCGATCTCGAGGGCAGTTGGCACGTCTCTGGCCTTGGCACCCCGGGCAATATCTTCCAAAACCGCGATGCACAGGGCGTCGTGATCGGTATCAATGGCAACAATACTTTCGACGCCGCCAGCGGCGCCCTCCCCATCAATTCCGCTGGTGTCATTTCGGGTTCCGTCGGCGGAACGGTATCCGGAAATGCCTCTGTAACACCAGAGGGAGTCGTCACTTTCTCGCTCACCTCGCCCGAGATCATGACCCTCACTTTCCAGATCACCTCCACCTCGGACTTGATGACCGGCGCTAACGGTGACTCGGAATATCACGAACTCCTCATTCTCGCCAAGGTCCCCTCTGATGCCGCAGTGGCCAACGCTGCGGGCACGTGGTGGGTTGTCGAGTTCGAGGCGCCCGCCGCCATTCAGCTTGTTTACAACACCCAGGGCAAGGTTATCGGTGTTAATGGTGGCACCTCTTTTCGTAAAGCCCGCAGCCCGTTGGTGATCACCGGGGCTCGCTACATCTACAACTCCGGTGAGGAAATGGTCGATATCGCCGTCACCGCGAAGGGTACTATGTCCATCACGCCTGATAACCCTCTAGTGCCTGGCATCCAGTTCCACATGAACACCCGCAAGGACGTCATGATCGGAAACGTTCCCGAATCCTCCACCCGAAGTCTGATCGTGCTCGTCAAAACCCACCAGGTGAACAACTGGGAAGCCGCAGGCCACTGGGCGCTCAACGCCGCAAACCTGCCTTCCTCACTTACCCTCCAGTACAAAGGGACGGGCCTCGTCACCAATATCAACGGGCTCAATTCTTTCGGCCGCGACAACGGTTGGGTTGATTTTACGCTCCAGGGCACTCTCGCCGGTAAGCTCGGCGATGCCTTTGTCGGCTTCTCTTCCGGTTCCTCCGATGGTCTGTTCTCGATCAACCACGGCGAGGGAGTTTTCGTCGTTGCCGCTAATGTCTCTGGTGATTTCTTTGTCGGTGTCGATGGTGGTGGGGTTGACAGTAGCATTCAGATGATCACCGGCGTTCGCTCGATCCATCCCTTCAGTGTCGCCGCTCTCCCTGGCAGCTCGCCAAAAATCGTCTGGGTTCCAGGACCCGGTCGCGTGCTCCAGGAGGCCTCCGACCTCTCTCATTGGAACATCATCCCAGCTACCGCAACTACTAGTTGCTACCTCCCCAATCCAGCCACCGATGGATCACACCACTTTTACCAACTCGTTACCCCCTTCCATCCCCACCACCTTGACAATCGGACGCGGCGCTGTATTTTTTTTAGGGCGCCACTAGGCCTCCAGTGTATAAAACATCGTAACCTGCGCTACGCTCTCCCCTTGATTTTCTATTCCATGCACATCAAATTCAAAGGCAACTTCCTTAAAAATAAACCCAGAACCTACGGCCATTACGCACGTTGTCGCGAACGGCTCAATCCATCGTCATCAGCGGTGCCAGCGGCAGCCTTAGTGAGCTTGCGTATGTTTCTTTCCTCTATGAGCTACGCTGAATCGATGAGCTCAATAGTATTTTAGAAAAAATCATGAGAAAACCCACTTTTTCAGCCGCCATCGCGGTTTTTGCTTGTCTCAGCCTCGCCATCACGATGGCGTTTGCTCAAGTGCCAGCCCGCAAGGCGTTTGGCAAAGGGAATCCCTTCGCCGCCGAAGAGTTGCCCGCCGGACAACTCAAAAATAAACTTCAATCGCTCAACCCCACGGCGAAAGAAAAAGCCATGACTTGGCTGCACACGATGGACTTCGATGCCCGCGACGCCGCCGAGCATCTCCGCGTCGACAATGGTGGCGGCATCTTCATCGTCTGTCCAGATGATCACGGAAATTGCGAGGGGCATTCACACGCTGCGGTCAGCCCTCAAGATATTGCAGGTAGCTCCAGCTCCCCGGAAAAGGTCACCGAGGATCCCGCCACGACCACTGATCTGCCGGTCACCGCGAATGCGGCGGTAGTGGTAAGCTCTCCTCCCGTCTATCATTCCCGGCCCAGCGCTACCCGGCGCATTTACCTAGACTTCAACGGGGGGATCGTCGCGGGGACGGCGTGGAACACCAGTTCGGGTGTAACTAGTTATAATGTCAAAGTCTGGACTCAGGATACGGACAGCACCACGTTCAACGATGCGGAACAGGCATGGATGAAGAAAGTTTGGCAACGCGTGGCGGAAGATTACTCTTCATTTGATGTCGATGTAACCACGGACGTCGCCTACGACCCGGACAACTACACTGGCAACAAGGATTTGGTCGGCTGGCTGCTGATCTGTGAAACCACCGACAATAACGGCGTGGCGTTACCCCACAACGGCTCGGGTGGTGTGGCATACGTTAATGTTTTTGGCGGAACTACTTACTCCCCGAACTATCAGCCTGCCTGGGTATCCAGCACCAATGGTGGTGGCAGCGAATCCATCATTGCGGAAGCCGCTTCTCATGAAATGGGTCACAACATGGGGTTAAATCACGATGCCACCTCCACTCTTGGTTATTACGGAGGCCATGGCAGTGGCGATATATCCTGGGGTCCAATCATGGGTACTGGATACAATCGCAACGTCAGCCAGTGGTCGAAAGGAGAGTATTTCGATGCTAACAATATACAGGACGACCTTGCCGTAATTGCTGGTAAAGTCAGCTACCGCACCGACGATCATGGCAATACGCTCGGCACCGCCACGCCACTGGTTGTCACCAGTGGCACCAGTATCGCTTCTACCACGCTCGAAGACGATCCAGCCAATGCCGCCACTGCCAACAAGGGAGTAATCGAGCGCAACACGGATGTGGATGTTTTCTCATTTGTAACTGGTGCCGGCACCGTGACGCTGAACGCCAATCCGTGGAAGCAACCCTCAGGCACCTTCGGTGGCAATTTGGACATTCTGCTCGAACTCTACAACGAGGCCGGTACGTTGGTGACTTCCAATAACGCTGCCGATAAAACCTTAGCGACAATTACCACCACCCTTGCCCAAGGTCTCTACTATTTATACATACGCAATACCGGCACGGGAACACCCACAGTCTCCCCGCCCAGCGGCTATACGTCCTATGGCAGCGTCGGTGAATACTTTATCAGCGGCACTATCATCGACTCCTCTGGTTTCGTCGTTGCGCCTGTCGCCGAAGGGCAGTTTACCAATCTGACCCAGTCCGGTCAAAGCTCTCATCAATTCACGGTCATTTACTCGGACAATGTGGCCATTGATGTGACCACGATTGGCTCCGGCGATTTACAGGTCACTGGACCAGGCGGCTATAGTCAACTGGCTCAATTGGTGTCGCTCGATGTCGCTACCAATGGCACACCGCGCAGCGCCACTTATGCGGTCACTCCCACTGCGGGCGGTAATTGGTTGCCAGCCCAGAACGGCAGTTACATCGTGTCCTTGCTGGCCAGTCAGGTCAAGGATACCGAGGGCGCTTTTGTGGCGGCGGGAACGCTTGGTCAGTTCAGTGTTGCCATCCCCTCCGCCTTATATTCTGCAGACATGACCGCGAATCCTGGCTGGACGCTGGGAACGGGATGGGCATACGGCACTCCGACTTACTCGAGTGGCACGGGACCTACCACTGGCTACACTGGCACCAAGATTCTCGCTGTCAACCTTGCGGGGAATTACGCCAAAGGTCTCACGATGTATGCCACCACGCCAGTGATCAACGCGTCGGGAACCACTTCGCTCACGCTGAGTTTTCGACGTTGGCTCGGCTTGAAAAACAACGACACCGCGAAAATTGAAGTGTCCACCAATGGCAGCGCTTGGATCCCTGTCTGGTCCACCACTGCTGCCGTTACCGATAGCGGTTGGCAACTCATGACGTATGCGTTGCCCGCAGAAGTGGTCGGCTCTGCGACGCTTCAATTGCGCTGGGGACTCATCTCGCTGTCGGGGCAGGGGAATTCCCCCACCGCCATCGGCTGGAACATCGACGATGTGGAAATCCTCGCTGGTGGCGGGGCTGACGCTATCCCGCCGACAGCCTCTTTAAGTGTCGGCAACATCGTCGACGGCGGTTCTCCCAGCCATTCGTGCAGTGTGACTTACGCCGACTCCACAGCTGTGCTCTTGTTCAGCCTAGATGCCACGGACTTGTTGGTGGTCGGTCCAAGTGGTCCGTTGTCCCCGCTAACGGTTGATTTTACTGGTGCTGACCTTACCGCAAATGGCTCGCCGATGACGGGCAGTTATTCAATTGCCGCGCCCGGCGGCACGTGGGATTCTGCCGATAATGGCACCTACACCATTACTCTTCAGGATGCGGCAGTGGCAGACACTCCTAATAATCTCACTGCTGAGACCGTTCTGGGAACTTTCACGGTAAATATCAGCAATCTCACTCCGGGCATGCTGTTGGTGACACCAGCGGGCAACCTCAGCGCCTCGGGCACTGTGGGCGGACCATTTAGCCCGGCGTCACTGCAATATACTCTGAATAACTCCGGTCAGACCGCGCTCAACTGGACGGCGAGTAAAACAGCATCATGGGTAACTCTGAGCGCCCCCAGCGGAACTTTGGCCGCAGGCGCTTCTACCACGGTGACGGTTGCTTTTGCCACTGCGGCAAACTCTCTGGCGGCTGGCAGCTACACTGACATCGTGAGTTTCAGCAATACCACCAGCAACAATGGCAACACCACCCGCAATGTCAGCCTGACGGTGGTCAGCGCTGGTGTGCTGGCCGTGACTACGGCGGGAGGCCTCAGCTCTTCTGGTAACTATGGCGGCCCCTTCAGCCCGTCGTCGCAGCAGTATACCTTGAATAACACCGGTGGGTCCTCGATCAATTGGACTGCGAGCAAAACAGCTACCTGGGTGGGACTGAGTGCCCCCAGCGGAACTTTGGCCGCAGGCGCTTCTACCACGGTGACGGTTTCTTTTGCCACGGCGGCCAACTCCCTAGCAATTGGCAGTTACAACGACACCGTTAGTTTTGCCAATACCACCAACAACAATGGCAACACCACGCGCGGCGTGGCACTGACGGTGAACGCCATTCCTGTCACGGTAACGCTAAGCAATTTAAGTCAAAGCTACAATGGATCAATCAAGCCGGTGACAGTCACCACGAATCCAACCCCCGTCACTCATTCGGTTACTTATGGTGGCTCGAGCACTGTGCCCACCAATGCCGGCACCTATGCGGTGGTGGCCACCATTACTCAGCCTAACTACAGTGGCAGCGCTTCCGGTTCACTGGTGATCGCCAAAGCCGCGCAGACGATCACCTTTGCTTCGCTGGCTACGGTGAGCGATACGGCCGCTCCCTTCACGCTCGGCGCCACCGCCTCCTCGGGCCTAACGGTTTCCTATACCAGTTCGAATACTTCGGTGGCCACTGTATCGGGAAACACAGTCACCATTTTCGGCGTGGGTAGCACCACCATCACCGCCTCACAATCAGGTAACTCGAACTACAATGTCGCCCCAGAAGTGCTGCAGACACTTACTGTCGCCGATACCACTCCGCCGACGCTGGCTTCCACCAACATCGTCGATGACAAGAGCGGTGGCCCCGTTGTGGTGAACACTCTGGTATCCTACACTGTCACCTTTAGCGAGGACATGAACGCCAGCACGGTGACCGCCGCAGTCTTTGGCAATGAGGGTAGTTCAACCGTCGCCATCGACACGGTCACCGAGACTTCTCCAAACTCCGGGGTGTTCATCGTGCCAGTCACTCCGACCAGTGCTGGAACACTCCAACTCAAGGTCAATGCCAATGCCGTCCTCAAAGATGTCGCAGGCAACAACCTGGTCACCACCTCGGCCATATTCGACAATACGACCATTACCGTGCAAAGTGCTTACGACTATTGGTCTGGCGGCGCAACTTTCAACGCTGATGCCAACAATGATGGTGTGGCCAACGGTATGGCATGGTTGTTAGGCGCGACCAATAAAGATTCCAATGCCATCAGTCTCCTGCCGACTTTCGACAATACGACGGATGCGAATTACTTCATCTTCACCTACCGTCGCAGTGATGCGGCCAACACCGACCCCTCCACCACCATCGTGGTAGAATACGGCAATACCCTGAGCGGTTGGGCATCCGCCGTGCACGATGGCACCAATATCATCATTACTCCGACTGATAACTTCTATGGAACCAACCCTGGCATTGACAAAGTACAGGTGAAAATCAATCGAAGCCTCGCTCCCAGCGGTAAGCTGTTTTGTCGTCTCAAGGCGGTTTACGGACCATAGCCATTTGATTGATTTTGAAGAGTTGTATTTCGTGGGAGATAGCGCATTTCTCATAACGTTTTCTGGCAATTTCAGAATCGTAAATGGGGAATCGGTTTTTCCCTCTCGATATGAGCAAAGATTGTATAAAAGCGGATGGAAGTCTAATAAAAGAAACAATGCCAGACCTTCTCCGCTTGAATTCCACTAGCAATGAACTATGGGCAAAAGCGTTTGATGGAAAATTGTTAGAATTGTGGGTTAAATAGTTTTTTGCTTTGAGATATCCTCTAACGAATTCGAAATTTATTGCTTGGAATGTTTTAGACTGTTTGCCAAAATGAAATGCCGAAAAACAAAAATAAAATTGTATAAGCGTTTGATTTCGTTCAAGCTCTAGCACTCACGTCCATGCATTACTCCTGATCTTGATTCCTGCACAATCTCTGATTGTTTGTGCTCGCCAAGTGTGCGTGCCCTGATTCCAAGTCGCTGCAACGAGCTCGGAATCGATGGCTTGATTCATCGACCCCATGCTGGACGGTCACGCAAAATGGAAGCGCCGCAATTGCGCAACAACAAGACAAAGAAATCCTATTCGTCTTTGATAATGCCAGTTGGCACAAAGCCAAAAGCCTCAACTGGTATCATATCACGCCATTTTATTTATCGTCCTACAGTTCCGTTTTAATCCGATCTAAAGACTATGGCAACACATCAAAAGTTATTAGCTAGTGGGCTACCTCATCAACCGAGGATCCGACTTGGAGCAAAAGCTTTATGATACACTACGATCACTCTTACTAAATCCTGACACCGTCAAATCCGTGTGCGCAAACCGCTTCTATAACGGCACTTAGTTTTTGGTTAAAAGTATAGCAGCAAAATCGACATCTTTCTCACACTAGCCTATTAAAGGCTTGAGCAGTGGTTGAGCCGAACTACTCTGCAGTTGAGTTTGATCGTAGGAAAATCTCCCCCGTGGCTGCTGTTTATACCACACAATCGGCCACATCTGTCATCACATGCCCCGCTGGTCTGCCTTTTACTGCTGACGCTACTGGCATCGATAACTCAGCATTCAAACTCGGCTTGGGTCTGTTTTATGACATCGACGATTACACCCGTTTTGGTTTTAACTATCGCCTCGATGCTCGCATGAATTCGCAAGCTTCACAGACTATTGGCATTGGTATTTTTTTGTAGAAAAATAAACGTTTGAATTAACTTGCGGGCGCCTCTGGATAGGGGGTAATAGATTTGTGAATGCTTTATAGTTGGCTGAACGCGAGTTCAAGCTACTTGCGAAGTTGATTTGAGGTGGTTGGGGGAGTGTCTTTTCTTCATTTTTTGTCTTTTTTCACACATTTCTTAGTCAATTTCGCGCTCTGGAGGCTGTTTTGATGCGCTCAACGCACCAAGCAAGCCTAGCGATCCATGTTGTAAACCATGTTAGCGATGTAGTTGTGACTGGTCGCTCGTTTCAATCCGATGCTTCGACAGATGTGGTTGCCCATCTGCGATATTCGCCCAAATACGTATTCTACTCTCGCTCGCATGCGGCTTATGGTTTTGTTGATTTTGATTTCTGCTTCACTCAGCGGGTGGTTGCGAGTTGCTTTGCGCATCAGAAATTCTTGAGCATTGATGCTGACCAGTAGATCCTCGTGCACCTCACTGTGGTAGGCACTATCGGCCAAGACTACGCGGTCTTGCTCGTCGATGAGTTTACTAAAAACTTGGCTGTCGTGAACATTCGCGGATGTGGTCTCGGACTTGATGATGAGCTTACTCTTCAGGTCCACTTTGGCGTGATTTTTATAGCCGTAATGGGTCTCGTTGTTTTTCTTTGCCCAGCGTCCTTCGCAATCTTTCTGTCTGCCCACGGATGGATTGGCGTCGAATTCTTCGGGGCGTTTGCCATCTTTGATCTGTTGGTTTTGTTCGCGGGTGTTGCGCTGGCGTGGCGCATCCGTGAAGCTGGCGTCAACGATGCTGCCCTCGCGGGCAATGAGTCCTTTGCGTTCTAACGTGTGAGTGAATGCCGCGAAGAGGCGAGCGGATCCAGAGCGGCCTTCAGCTTCGATTCGGTGCTTGAAGTCCCAGATGGTTTTGGCATCGGGAATCTCATCACCGGGGCGAAGTCCAAGAAAGTTCTGGAAGCTAAAGCGATCGAAGATTTGCTCTTCGGTAGCATCGTCGCTGAGGTTGAAATACTTTTGAAGAACCAAGACTTTAAGCATGAAAACGGGATCGAAGGGAGGCTTACCCCCTTTGGTCCAATCACGTCTTGCATAGCCACTGATGTCTTCCATGAGCGGACGAAATGAATCCCAATCAATAATGTCGCGCAGCTTGAGGATGCCTGTTGATTTGAGGGCTAGAGCTTTTTGATGATCAATGGCTGAAAATAGTCCACCTCCCTTGTCTTGCTTGCGATACCGATTCATGCTGCGGATTGATAATCGAGCAGCATTGTTTTGAAAATCTTAAGTTTTCAAAAGTGGAGGTTTCCAGAGGTGTCCTTGCTAAAGTTTATTAAAATTTATAAAAAAAGTGAAAGTTGGCAGATAAAATGCTGGTATTTTCTTAGTAAACAAGTTATTCACTAATTCGTCAGCCATGTCACGCAATCCTTACGGCAATCTTAGCACCATCGAATACATCGGTGCTCGTCCTCAAAAACCAAAGAAAAACTTTTTTGGTGGTTGGGTAATTTTGGTTATCGCTGCTGCTATGGCATTGATTTTTGGACGTCCATTATTGTCATCTGTAAAAGCTGAACAAGTCACTGCTTCAGTTGAAGCTGCTGATGAAATCATTGCTTCACTCAATCGCTCTAATGCTGCCGGAGATAAAATTGCTAGTGCTGCTTTGACATTCACCAAGAATGATAAAGATGCCCTCAAGGTGAATTCAACATCTGAGATGATCATTAAGTGTTATCGAGTCGCGATTGGACTTGACATCAAAGAATTGCTTCATGAAGACATGACGCAAGCGTTTTCTGAATACCCACAACTTTGGTATGAGCGTGAAGCTAACAAAGAAGTTGACAGTACGCGGGTGCCTAACATTTTACGTTTTTTCCATCGCTCGGGTGAAGATTTTCAACACTCTGAAATGCAGATCGGCGATGTGATGTTCTGGACTTTACCCGATGGCAATGCCCATGCTGGTATCGTCGTTCCTGGCCCTGGTCAGCACAACAATGAAAAATGGATTGTCCACAACTGGCAAGGTTCCGTTCTTTGGGAAAATAAACTCAAGGACTTTACCATGGTTTCTGGTTGCTATCGTTTCGGGCATTGAGGCGTTTTTTACGCCATTTTTCAATAACTTGTTTTCTACCAAACTTATGGTTTTGTTGCAGGGGTGAACAGATACGTTTGATTTTCTACTCTCGTTGTCGCAGGTAGTCCGTTAGCTTCAAAGGAATCATAGCCGACTTTGAGCATCTTCCAGAATGTGAACCATTGATCTTGTTCGGCTAACTTCATGCGTTCCTCTGTCATTCGAAAAGGAAAAATATGAATGCGCACGTATGCTTGTCCCTGCGCGAGACTCGCATGAATAAGACTGTAAATTTCTTCGATTTTTTCATCGGTCATCGCTAGGCAACCGATCGAAACACAATTGCCATGAATCATGATGTAGTCGCCCGTGCGTTGCAGTGATTGATCATATTCGTTAGGGTAGCCAATATTGATCGCGAGATGAAATGCGCTGTCGCACTTAAGAGAATGATTGCTAGCCACGTAAAATCCCTCAGGCACTTGACTGTCACCTTGCCATTGCTTAGGGCCTAGTGAGCCTGATTGCTTGGCGATCGGATAAGTGCGGAAAAGTTGAAAGCGCTGAGTTTTCTGATCGAGCAAAAAAACTTCAAGGATGCCTTCCTCTTTGAATGCACGAATAAATAATGGATCACCCCAGGTAAGATTTTTTTCTTTCAATGCCGCAGATAGGGGAGCTTTGACACGCTTCTCCGCTGCTGCCGCGCGTTGCATTCCGGGAGCAACATCGTAAGAAGGCAAGTGTGGTTTTGCGGGAGTCGTCATCGTGGAAATATCAGTTGCATTGGGGCTGGCTTCGTCTTGAGGAGTGCCAGTGATCTGAGCCGTCACTAGCCAGATGGCACTCACGACAATCCCTGCAAAAACAACCCCTTTCATGCAATTACCATAACTCATTCATCAAGCGCGAGCAAGCTTGTGATTTTTTTTCACAAAAAAATAGAAATATTCTTGACCGATGGTATGATTTTGCTCAGTCTCTGCGCCCGCGCACAACGCGGAAGTTTAGCACCCGTAGCTCAATTGGATAGAGCGTCTGACTACGAATCAGAAGGTTAGGGGTTCAAGTCCCTTCGGGTGTACCACTTTTTGTGGTCACTGGAAATCGCTAATTGTCGCTTGTGCGATGAACTCGATGATTACGATTCGAGTAAACCAAATGAATTTAGCGAATGGGTTGCTGATAGAGTGCTTGATTCCAATCGGTAATGCCGATGGTTTTTAGATAGGGTGCTGCGAGTTGATCTTCTTCTTTAGTGCCCAGTGCTTGATAGAGATGCCAGATGGGCTTTTTGCCTGCGGGATCACCTGGCTCATCGGTGAATTTTCTGAGGCCGATGCGTAGTCCTCCTTCTGCGCGGTTGTCGATCCAGTTGTGGTACTGCCAGGATTCGATGGAAGATAACGTGGCGATTTTTTTCCATGCTAATGCCATGCCTGCTGCTTGATCGGTGAGCGATTTTTCAGAGTAGTCTTTTGAATTAAATCCGTTTTCCGATAGATGCACTGGTCGCACGTTTCCTCGATATAAGAGTTCTGGTTTTTTCATGTAGGCATCTAACACCTCGATATTTTTTGGGGTAATTTTTTTAGTGTTGAAGTCAAATGTTGCCTGATGATCCTCCCACGCCCGAGGGTTAAAAAGATTTTGCGGATAGGGATGATAAGCCAGTGCCCACGAGAAATCGCCTTCGGCACGACAATAATTTTCTAACAATTCCATCATGCGCTTTGATCCATAGTAGTGGGGATTTCCTGCTTCTGCCCAGTGGTGGGTGAGAGTGATGAATGAGCGGGCATTGGGATCGTATTGATGAGCAATGAGGCTCACGAGGCGCATAGAACGCAGATAGAGATCCATGTAAACGATGGCTGGTTTGTCGCCGCAATTGGTCCATACCCAGCCACAATCAACTTCATTATGGATGATCCAATGGTTGATGCGACCGTGCACTCCATCATTTTTTGACCAACGTTCGGCCATCAGATTGATGATGGCTCCGTAGTAATCAATACCGTCTGCGGAGGTGACATTGGGCATGGCATAGGTGCCTTCCTTGAGGGCGTCGGGATGACCTAACAGTTTTGCGGCGGCGTCATCAGTTTGCGCAGGATTGGAAATCAGTAATATCGCAGAAACCATCACACCGCGTTTCTCGGCATCGCGCAGAATTCGATCATTTCCTTCTAACAATTTTTCATTGGCGTAGTAGGTTTTTCCTTGCCACTGAAATGGGGTAAATCCAGCGCGTGGTTGCAGTGAAACGTAGCGGTGAATCGCAAATACATTGATCGTGACAGCAGCGATTCCTAGTTCTTCTAGTTCGTTAGGAAACGGCCCGAGAACCCATCCGCCAAGCCCTTTTTTGGAGGCAGGTTTTGTGGGTGGTAATTGCGGTGATCTGCATGCTACTTCATCAGCATAATGCCCATGGCTGATTGGCTCATAGCCTGTTTCTGTTTGGCGATAGAGTTGCCAGCGTGATAGCAGGCGATCGTAGTCGCGCCCATGACGTTTTCCGATGCGTGGTAACGTTAGTGAAAAGTCGTTTTTTTGATCAACAGTGATTGGCATCAACGATTCGTAGGGTTTCGCAGAATCTAACAAAACTTCCATGGGAACATCTGCGAGAAAGAGATTGTCTAGTTGTCCGCCCGAATTTCCTTTGATAATGATTTGCGTGGTTGCTACAGCGACTTGGCTTATCGTAGCGGGAAATTTTTCACTCAAGTATTCTTCTAATGATTTTGGGGCGGCAGCCGCAGTGCTGATTTTCTGATCAAACTCGCCAGCTAGTTCTGGTCGGATGCGCACGTTACGAAGTTGTAGAATTTGATCGGCTTTCAGTGGTAGATCGAAGCGAAGTTGTGTCCAACCAGCAGGCAGAGGCTGGTTAGGTGGACAAAGCCTAGCGGTATAGAGTCGCCATGTTTCGCTGTGATCGATGGTTGGAATATAGCGTGCTTGTTTTGACTCAAAATTTGGGCCGAATAGTACTGCAAAAGAGGGAACTCCGCCGACGCAAAAATACTCCATTTCTAGGACCCAATTGCCTTCCTTAGCCAGTTCGCTGGGAATGGCACGCAGGGAGCTTGGTCCGTGGATTTCACTCACACCCTCTGCGCTTTGCGCGAATTTAGGTGTGGGCCCATTGAAGTGTTCAAGTTTCAGCGAGATCGCGTTCGCAAAGATCGGGAAAAATAAGACAGTGAAAATGAGTCGTATCATCACTATGTGGACCAATTATTTCACGATAAAAGTAGCATCGCCGCTTACCGGTTCTTGCAACACCCAACGTTGTCCCACGCGAGCGGCGTTGATTTTTTTCGATGCGGAATAGACACCTGTTGATGATGCTGAGGCAGGGAGTTGGACTTGCGCGCGAGTGCCTTGAGGTAACTTGAGTGAAATTTCAAATGTTGCGCCATTTTTCCAATCAATCAAGATCGGTCCGCGAGGTGTGGGGACTTTACCTGCTGCTTTTGTTAAGCTGCCGATGTTGGGACGAATGATGGCATTCGTCCAACCAGGTGTGAGTGGTTGCGCGCCTAACACAAAACGTGGCAAAAGATTTGCTGGTGCGGCGCCCCACGCATGATTCCAATCTTGGTTTGGTTTGTAGCGCTGGTCCCATGCTTCCCAAGTGATCGTGGTGTCACTCTCGACCATGTGCGACCAACTACGATCATTGTTTGCGGTCATCAGACTGAGAGCATAGTTGCTTGATTCGTTTTGAAAAAGTCCTTCGAACAAATATTGTGCGGCATACACCGAGCAGGCCATGCCACGTTTTTCTAACCATGCTGTTGCGGTGCTTTGTTGTTCTTTCGGCACTAAACCGAAAGCTAAAGGGAATAGAGTCGCGTGGATGGAGTTGTGATCGGTGCCTTCACCATCGCGATAGATGCCACGAGTCGCATCAAAAAGTTTTTCGTTGAAGGAGATGAGAGCCGTATTTGCCATCCTGTCGTATGTCTTAGATTCTTCTTTGCGATTTAGTTTATTCGCCATTTCTGCCATCATTTCTAGTGAGCGAATATGGAAGGCATTGACGACGGTATTGACGGGCTTGAATACAAAGCCGTCGCGCTCGGCGACAGGCCAGTCAACGATGTCATCGCGTTTTACTTGTGCCGCATTACTGACTAACAAGCCATCAGCCCGTGCGCGGTTCAATAATAGTTTTGTTTTTAATGCTTCAAATCGAGGAGTTAGCCACTTGGTGTCGCCCGTGTGCATCAAATCAGCGTGCGCCATAAAGATCATGTGCGATGCCCACTCGGTCGGCCAAGTGGGATGTTTCATCAATCGGTCATAGGTATCGCGTGCCATTTGCACATCCTTATCGGTGGCATAATGGCTCAGTTGATTGAGGTATGCATCAGCTTCATAGGGAATGCGTTCGCGGTCGCCATCGACATAAACTCCAGCGAAGGTAGTTGCTTTGATCGAATACTTGCATAAATCCCAAATGCGATTGAGCTTCTCATCGGAGCAGGAAAAATGGGCCGCGTCATCATCCCATGTCGTAGCAAATGCCGATTGACGTTTGATCTGTGCCGCGGTGATCTCGCCATTCCATCCTTCGATCTCTACCCAGCGAAATGGCAGCACAACACCCCATTCTGCGGGAGTTAGAACCGCAGCAGGTTGTTTGATATTGCGCTCATCTGCTTTTGGCGCGACCACTTTTTTTTCACCGCCTTGGAGTTGTGCAGTGATCGAAGCATAGCGCACCGTTCCCGGAGGTTTGCGATTGATGCGATCTTTTTCCATTGATTCCCCAAAATGCACGGTGATTTCTTGAGGCTTACCTTGCGGCGTGTTGATGAGGATATTGCCAAAGGCGACACGCCCGAAATCAACCAGCACAACTCCAGGCGCGACGGAGGTGATTTTCACTGCTTGCTCCTCGACTAGGTGAACGGGGGCCGCTTCGATTTTGGCGAAAAAAATCGATAGCGAAAGAACCAACGGTAGTGTGATGATATGGCGCGTTAACATAAAAATTGTTATTTGGCTGCGTTACTTAGTGTTTCTAATTTTTTGCTCATTTCGGCGATTTTGGATTTTTGTGTAGGGTCATCACTGAGGTCATTTTCTTCTTTTGCATCGCTACGCAAATCAAACAATTGTTCTTTCTTGAAATCCGGCCAGAAGATGTATTTCTCGTTTTTGCGGACCAGTGCTTGTGAGGCAGGGATTTTGTTTATGTTGCCGACTGTGGCAAATTCATAGAAAAATTCATCCCTCCATGCAGGTGGTTTAGCAGCGAGGTAAAGCGGTGAAAAATCAACACCTTGCATGGTTTTTGGAGCTTTGATTCCTACTGCCCCTAGAATCGTGGGAGCTATGTCAACATTGAGAACAAAGTTGTCATTGGTGCGATCGCGTTGCTCCTTGGTCATCCGTGGATCACGCACGATGAGTGGCACGCGGATACTTTCTTGATGAGGATACCATTTATCTGCTAGACCATGCTCGCCGTGAAAATATCCATTGTCACCGGTGAAAATTACAATCGTATTATCAAGCAATCCATCGGTCTTTAATTGCTCTAACACTCGGCCGCAGGTGTGATCCACTTCCGTGGCAAGTCGATAGTAATTTTTCATCATCGTTTGGTATTTTTCGGGAGTATCAAAGCGCCAATGCCAACGCACTCGCCCTTCATTTTTTTCGTCTGAAAGGAATGGCGGAAGCCTGCGCAATGATTCCTCGGTGGCGTTGCTCGGCACTGGGATATTTACGTTTTCATACCATTTCATGCTCTCAGGTTGTGGCAAGTATTGCAGCGGATTGCCGTCTTCTGCGTGGGTTGCAAAAAATGCGAGTGTCAAACAGAATGGTTTATCTTTCGGACGCGTCTGCAAAAATTCTAACGAATCGTTTTCGTTTTTTTGCGTCACATGGATTTTGGTGCCGTCTTTTTGCTTGATCCAATGGGTACCTGAATAGGAGCGTCCGAAGTCAAAATTCTCTGTGGGGAAATTTCCATTATGCCATTTTCCGACATGCCCCACGTAATATCCGTTATCGCGCAATAAGCCAGGGTAGGTTTCTTTCCATGGTGTTTTGAATGCCTGAAATGCTTTGTTTCCATGACGTGACATCCATTGACCGGTGAATAAAGAAGCGCGGCTCACTCCGCAGATGGAGGTGGTGACGCAACTGTGAGTAAAACGCATACCTTCGTGGGCGAGTTGATCGATGTTTGGTGTTTTGACAACAGGATTTCCCGCGCAACTCAGCGTATCAAAGCGCCAGTCGTCGGCGAGCAAGACTAGCACGTTAGGCTTGCTGGGTTCTGCGGCATTTGCCGAGAGCTTGATGGCTGCGCATGCCATCACGCTCAGGATTTTTGCGATCTGTTTCGTATTCATCGCTGTGGATGATAGCGTGCGGCCGATCGATGGGAAGCGCATTTTGCGCATGATGATGGATGATGTTGCATTAATGATTTTTTAGCGAAAGAAGTGCTTTTGCTTTGAATTGTGTTAGTGTTCTGAATTCTTTATCGCTGACCGGGTAGGGGCCTGAAAATTGCATAACGGCGGAACTGCGCTTGGCATTTGTCCGGCAAGAAAATGCATGGCGTTGATTCAAGTAATACAATATCATGTAGTGCTGATCTTCCTGCGTAGATTCTGCGAGGCAATCTGGTTGTCCTAGTTCCTCTAATAACTGAGAGAACTCAGGATGAATGGCACAGTGGCTTTGCAATCGTTTGTAGCCCAGAGTGGGAGGCTGATCAATGACCAACATGATGCTGTTATCTGCATCATGCTGTGTCCATCCACTATGCCAAGCAGCGCGATACGGGGCACAATTTTCTAACAGAAATAGACAGGCGAGAAGAGCAAAGACAAAACAGTAATGCATGTTGATCGCTCTATCTACGTCGATCTTTGGCAATGATTTTCATCAACTTTGCAATATTTGGTCGGACGCCGTGGGAATTGGTGAAAATCGGTGTTTCCATGGGGATGAGAAACTCGACCGATGAATTCACCCCAATAAGATTCGCACGTGCGTCTAGGATCGGTCCGCCGCTGTCGCCGGGTTGAAGGGGGATATCGATGATAAATTTCTGCGCAGAGGAAATCAACGATTGCGCGGGGACCGTCGAGGATAAGGTGCCGTAAAGAGGTTTGAGTCCGGTTGTCAAACCACCGTGGAATACGGGTGTGCCCTCTGGTAGGGTGATCGATGGTGGCGTGAAACGATAGTAGCGCGGTGTAGAAATATCTGCGTGGATGAGCGCCAGATCGTTTTTTGTATCGCGCCAGACGACACGCGCTGGGGAGGTTTTTCTATCGTAACCGCGACCATAAATCACATGCATCGTTTTTTTAGAGACATTTTTAATCACGTGATCCGCAGTGAGAAAATAGCCATCCGCTGTGATCGGGCAGCCGGTGCCAGCATCGGTGTCTTTTGGTGCGTTCGAGGAAGAAAATCCGCCGTCGATCCATGGTCCCAGATCGACGGTATCGGTGACCATAATCGCGCTAATACGATCCATGGCTAGCCGCAATGCCGCGCCAGCAGGAGGGGTGCGATCTGGCTGCGGTGGCGGGCCGATCGTGCAAGCTGGCAGCAGTAAACTGGCGAGGAAGATGGGGAGGAGTTTATGCATGAAAAAGAATAGCTGTTCGCTTTTTTATGAGATCGTTAGTGATTCCTCTTGATGTTGAGCTAGGGTGGCTAAGCAATGAGCGGCGATGTCTTCTACTTGAGCGATGGATTCTACCTTGCAGAGCAGTTGGCGGATTTCACGCGCCCCGGCAAAGCCCTTACAGTAGGCCATCAATCGTCCGCGCATCGACATGATCGCATGGCGCTCGCTGGGATAGCGAGCGCTGAGAACGGTAAGCGAGCAGTGGCGCAGAATCAGCTTCCAGCGGTCCTCTACACTGGTTGCCTGCATCGCTTCACCCGTAGCGAGGTAGTGTTTTGCCTCGCGGAAGATCCAGGGATTTTGCATCGCAGCACGACCAATCATGATGCCTGAAACAGCAGTGGTTTTTTTGCGTAATGCAATATCCGCGCCTGAATGAATGTCGCCATTGCCGATGACAGGAATTTTCACTTGCTGTGCGCAGGCATCGATTACCTCCCAATTGGCGAGACCAGAATAACTTTGCGCGCGGGTGCGACCGTGGATCGCGATGGCCTGCATGCCGCAGTCTTCTAAAATATGGCAGACTTCTGGTGCATTGATGCTTTCTTGATCCCAGCCGATGCGAATTTTTGCGGTGACGGGTACACTGCCGTCTAACGCTTTTACCACTCCCGCAGCAACGCTGGCAAGAGTGGGGCAATCTTTTAGTAAAGAAGATCCGCCATTTTTGGAAACGACTTTATTTACGGGGCAGCCGAAATTGATGTCGATGAAATCGGGGCGTTTCCACTCGATGATTTTCTTCGCCGCTTCGCCCATGCGCGCGCCATCGGCTCCGAACAACTGAATCCCGATCGGGCGTTGTTCGTCGGTAAACTCAGTATATTTCCTAGTATATTCATCGCGCTGCATAATGCCCTCCGCCGAAACGAATTCTGTGACCATCACATCCGCGCCGAGTTCTTTGCAAAGTTGCCGAAACACCACATCCGTCACCCCCGCCATTGGCGCGAGATAGAGCGGGAAAGATTGTGGAGAGAACCAAGGCAGCACGTGGTGACTGTATCACAGCCAAGAGAAGAGGCAAGACAAGTTGCGTTTCAGCGCAGAGACCCGCATGGTCTGAATTTACGGCTAGCTAATCTTAATGCTTTGTTCTCCGTAGCTACACTTAGAGCGGTAAACATATCACTACTCAGAACCGTTTTCACGTTGCTTGCAAAGCCGTCTCCGATTGATGCCTATGAAAACTTTTTCAAGATCGTTGAGTGCGGGCTTGCATTATTTTGCAGGATATTTTTTAGATTTGATCCTAATCCAGACGAACAAGCTAAGGCAAAAAGCCAGTAAAATACCGCTGATTTTCCATGGAAGTGACAGTCGTTTGCTTTCTGAGGTTTTCTCAGCTGCCGCATGATTGGTGGTATGATTTTCTTGTTGGCTCCCGTTTGCTGCAGCCGTGTGTGCGGGTTGTTCGTTGCTACCGCCTGCATTTTTAGTCAGCATTTTTCGCCATTTGATTTCCAAGTCGCTTCCTTTGGTGACACGCCCTTGCTCGATAAGCTTGTCCAGCGTGGCAGTCTCATCATGCGGCGACTCCGCCAGAGCGTCGATGAGATTGCCGTTTTCCAATAACATGAAGTCATTTTTGATCGTGTAGGGATGAAATAACACCTTCTTGGTGATTTCCATGTAGTAATCCATTCCATAGAACTTGGCAATACGTGGTAGTGCGGAAAAAAACGAGACAAGAGAATCATGTTCCCGTTTTGTGTCCAATATCCTTTGAATTTCTTTTTTGACTTCTTCAGGTCTTTTGTGGAACTCGATTTCTGCTGCTTCTTGGTATTTGCTGCTA
>CAIRGO010000193.1 GCA_903878115.1 Akkermansiaceae bacterium
ACAATGCGATTGTCGGCTCGGCGGCTGGTGCTTTTTTAGGTGGACAGCTACATGGCGGTGCGAGTGGCTACAAAGGTGCGCGAGTGGGCGCAGCATTAGGCGGCATTTATGGCGCGTTGAGCAATCCGCGTCGGCGTGCCGAGATTGAGAAATTGCAGACCGCGAGCTTTGGTGCATCTACCGCAGCATCGCGGGTGTTTGAGTTTGCCAGCAAACCATGGCAAGAGAAATCCACTGCTCATGAAAACATGCGCACGGCGGCGGCCGTGGGAGCTGGGGCGGCTGGCATTGGTGCCAGTGCTTACGGCGTTCACTCGATCCGCAGTTTGAAAAAACAGTATGAGCCGAAGAAAGTCGCGGCGGCCGTGATCGATGAAGTGGGCGATCGTGCGAAGAAAGTAGTGAAAGACTACGTGCCGACGTTTTCGCGTTGGGGCAAAAAGATCGGCGGCGTTTTGAAAAAGAAAGTATTCAGCACGGCGGCATCTAGCGTTTATCATTTTGGAGGAAAAGAGCAACTCAAGGACGTCTCTACGAACCAGTATGCGAATCCTCTCAAGACGGCAGCAGGCTATCAGAAATCTTACTATAAAAAAGATACGGAAGGTCGTCCGATTGTTGCCGATGTGCCGGTGATGCACGCTCAGGTAGTGAGAGCCGCAGTCAATAAGGCTGGCACAATCCGCAAGGTGGCGAATCGAGGTGGTGCATTGGCTAAGGATAGCGTGGCGGTGCTGCGTGGCAAGCCGCGTGAAGTGGATGCCAGCGGTCGCAAGAAAAAGCGCGAGTGGGAAAAATCATGGTTTCGTAAAGGTGTAGAGTCGGCGGCGATCGGTGGCGGTCTGCTAATTGGTGCACGACACATCAAGAAGAACCCTGGTGGCAAAGTGGATCGTGGATTCCGGAAAGGGAGTGATTACGTGAAAAGAAAAGTCAACAGCGTGATGCCTGATACCTTCGACATGAGTGCGCGTTACGCTAATCCGGCGGCGCGGGTGATTGAATTCAAAGATGGCTGGGGGGATAAAGTTATTCATCGTGTCGGCTATGATGGACAGGTGCATGTCAGGCCCGAGAAAGAAAAAGGTGGCAAGGCAGTGGCGAAGCGAAATGCTGGGCGATACACTGGCCTCGTTGGTGGTGCTGCGGTCGGTGCTCTGCGGGGCAGAAAAGGAATGGGGATGAAGCAAGGTGCATTGATCGGCGGTGTGGGTGGATTGATGGCGGGAAGCGTCGTGGATAATTTTCGCAAAAACAACCAAAGCCGCCGCGTGCTGAACAAGGAATTTTCCACACCGGCCTCTAGTGTGTTTCACTTCGATGACACGGCCTACGATGCTGGTTGGGACGTGCGGGATCCTCGCGGCAGATCGGCGCGGGTGTTTGCTCCTGGTGCTGGCAAGCGCGATCGCCGCGACAAGCGCTGGTATGAGAAAGCGGAGAACGAGCGCAAGCTATGGAAGGGTGCAGTCGCGGCGGCGGCGGTCGCGGGGCTGGTTGCAGGCCGTGCCATGCGTAAAGGCAAAGCGCTGGGCAAGACGGCATCAAAAGCGGCGACTGCCAGCGGAGGGTATCACTCCCGTAACGGCGGTGTGGCGGCTCCGTCCGTAAAGGTTGACAGAAACTAAAAGTGCATAGCAAAATTATTTATGAAACAACATAGTAAACTTCACTCACTGGCAGCTCGACTGGATTCTCGCTTGAAACATTTCACCGATGACGCTGACCAGCGCGCTGCTCAGACGATGGTTGGCGGTGCGGCGGCGGGTGCTGCTGGATACGGTGCTTACCGTGGTGGTAAAGCGATTCGTAATAAAGTGATCAACTCGGCGGGTGCGGTGGATGATTACGGCAAACTCGTGGCGCGTAAGGGCATGTATAAAAAGGCTGGTGCTCAAGCGATTGAGGCATCCAAGAAAAAAATCAAATCTCTCCCCGGTGCGGCAAAAGGCCAGCTCCGCGATGCTGCTGGAAATGTGATGGCAAAATCTTCTAGCCTGCTGCGCAAGGCTGCTTCTGGCATTTCAAAAGGCCGTGGCAAAATGTATGGTCTGGCCGCGCAAGATGGCGAGCGTAACATTGGTCGTGACGGCGCGATTGCCGTGGGCGCTGGAGCTGCTGGCTACGGTGCTTACCGAGGTGGCAAAGCGTATGCGGGAAATCTTAAATTGCGCCGAGTTGTTGGCGACTCGATTCCTGGCAACGAGTATGTCGATGCGGCAAAGCAGACGGGTCGTGACGCGAAACGTGCGGTGCAGTCTGGCTACGGCAAGGCAAAAAGCTCGGTGCAGTCTGGTTATACCAGTGCGAAAAAAGGCGTGCAGTCTGGCTACGGTAGCATGAAAGACCCTGCTTTCCGTGCGGGATTGAAAGGCAAAGCAATGAAAGGTGGTCGTGATATTTTGGAGAAATCCAAAGGCGGGATCATGAAGGTGATTGGCAAAGGCCGTAAGCTGGTGGGTCTATCGTCGCTGGAGAATGCCGTGCATGAATTGAGCTCGCGTTTGGAAGGAAGAAATTTCGGCACTCCTTACACCGAGCATATCAAGCGAACCAAGGAGAGCGGTGAGAAATTGAACCGCGATAGCTACTTTGGTGCGAACATCCGCCGCTAAGAAAAGTAACTTTTCCCGTAATGAACAAAAAGTATCTGGCACGAAAAATGCGTGATTTCGCAGAAAAATTGAAGACTCGGGAGTTCATTTCGTTAGAGCGCGATGAGAACAGCGATTACCCTAGTCTTTGCGGTTCTTCAGCTCCCTCCCTTTATGTCAGCGGGGTTAAGGATGGTTCCTTGATGTCGATGGCGAAAGAAGGCACGGCGACGGTGCGCTACAAGATCCGCAATCGTTCTGTGAATGAGCGCGATGATGAGCCTACCTACGGGGCCGATATTTCCATCAGCGAGTTGGTGCCGGTGATGCAACCAGCGACGAAGAAGAAAGATTTCTTTGCTCGGTTGCGGGTGAAAAACTTCGCCGATCGCAGCCGCAATGATGGTGGCCAATTCATCTCTGGTGTGGCGGCGAATCCTGATGACATGGCGATGGCTTACAAAAAGAAAATCGGAAAGGTGGCTGGTGCGGGATTGTTAGGTGCGGGAGCTGTCGCGGCTGCTGTGCCAGGTGCGCGGCGAGCGATGATTGGTGCTGGCTCTAGCTTGCTCAATCGTGCGGGCAAATTGATCATTCGCGGCTAATAGAACAGTTGACCGTTACGTAACGGTGCAACGATAAACTAAAAGAAATACACTAACAAAATGAGCACTACTGAAGATACCAAATCCGTCAAACCAGAAAAAGCAACTGCACCGGCTCCTATCGTGGTAGGCACTCCTTCCCCTTCGGAGGTGGCAGTTAAGGCTGCTACACCTGTCGTGAAGGTTTACAAACGCGATGGCTCCGTGGTGGAAACTGCGGTAAAGCCGAAATAATTTCTGTAAAGACTTCGGGCGCAGATGCGCCTGACACCAACGCTGCCCAGCACGTCACTCCGACCGCACTTCCGGGGGACACTGCTGGGCAGCCATTTTTTTGGTGGGTTGACCGTTACGTAACGGTATGTCAAAAACAACGATTTTTTTCGATCAGGTATTAGAGAGTGCGGGGGTAGATACGGAGGCTGGCATCGTGCGCGGTGTGAGCATTATCACTGCCGGTGTTACGGCACGCGGTCACGATCTGGAGGTAGATGATACCACGGTGATGCAGATGTTTGAGAAGTGCGTGGAGAAAGGCCAGGTATCGGTAAAGTGGAATCATAAAACTGGTGCTGATGCAGTGAATGGTTACTTGAAAAACTTCCGCATCGAGGGCAAGAAATTAAAGGCAGATTGGCATCTGCTTAAGAGCCATGAGCGTTACGATCATGCGATGGAGATGGCAGAGAAGATGCCGCAAAATGTTGGACTGTCTGCATCCTTCACTGGCAAGGATGAATTGATCGGCGGCCGTAAACATGCGCGCTGCAACGATGTGATTTCCGTGGATCTCGTTTCCTCTCCGGCGGCAAATCCGAGTGGCTTGTTTAGCAGTAAAGTTGACGACACAAACAAGGATGATATGGAAAATGATCTCAAAGAATTGAAGGACTTGATTACTGGCATTGCTACCGAGCTTGGCACGATCAAGAATGAACAAGCCGTCCAACGGAATGAATTTAATGCGTTCCAACAAAGTCTTCATGAATTCGCTGATGGCGAAGAAGAAGGCGAGGAGGAAGAAGAAGAACAAGAGGAGGAAGGCGAAGTGCCTGATACCGAGCTTGGTCGTCTGGAACAGTGCGTCCGTCATCTCTCCGCGAAGTTCCTCGAAGCTGATGAGCGTGAAGCCCAGCATGAACTGGATAGCGCGTTTGCCTCACTCGATGAGCGCATTACTCAGCTTGAAGAAATCAACGAGCAACTCTCTTTCGAGAATGCTGCGATGGCTGAAGCTCTCCAAGAGTTCGAACAACTCACTGGCACGACCGTTGAGTTCAGCGCTGGCAGTGAGGGCGGTTTCGTTCCTCGCGTCCTGGGAGCCAATGAATCTGCTGCTACCGATTTTGAAGATCGCGTAGTGGAGTTGGAAGCTGCTGGCAAAGCAAAAACGGATGCCATCATGCTTGCGGTGAAAGAAAATCCTGCTCGTTACCAGAAACACTTGAGTTCGCTGCGTGAGCGTAACCTTGGCTAATATCATGCCAACCAATTATTTTCAAAATCAAAAAATAACAATATGAACAATAATTCTATTATTTCTCTCCCTTGGGCGGTGCCAGCAAATGCTGCGGACTTCGTTCGTGTAAAAGTGATCGCTGGCGGTCTGGCCTTGGCCGACGCTACGGATGCTTTTATCGGCACCTCGAAAGATGGTGACTTGAACGTGGAGCAAGGAGCTGTGCAGTGCCGCACGTTTGGCATCCATTTCGCTACTGTGGGTAACGCTACAGCTTTGGCCACAGGTGACACCATCGAAGGTTTTGCCAATGGCCGCGTTGTCAAGAAGACTGCTGGTGCGGTCATTGGTGTAGTTGTGGATTCTAGCCCTAATGATGGCGCTTCCGCAGCCGGTGACATTGTGCGTGTCTGCTATTACTAAAATCTAACAACAAACAATTTCAACTAATTTTTTATTATGAAAGGAACAGCAATTCGTCGTGGCGAGCTCAACGCATTTATTGAGCAGGCAAGTGGAGTGGATAAGCTTTTCATCGGTCAGGAAGTTCTCCCCGTTTTGGGTGTGAGCAAGCGTGCTGGTGAATACCCGATCCTGCGCAAAGCCAAGGGTCAGCTTCTGATGCGTGACAATACCAAGCGTAACAGCAGTGGCTCATACAATGAGATCACTCGCAAGCATGAGTGGGATTCTTACACATGCGAAGATCGTGGTCTGGAGGAGCGCGTGGATGACACGAAAGCCGATGAGATGACCGATTTCTTCGACTTGGAAGTGACTACTACCAAACTGGTAGGCCGTGCTTGCAAGATGGATTTTGAAAATCAAGTGATGGCGAAGACCTTCAATGAATCCGTATTCACCAAGGTTGATGCCGCAGTAAATTACCTAGCTGCAAACGCCGCGACTGTCGATCCTGCTGCTGACATTATCAACGCTATCGCCGCACTTGTCTCCCGTGGACAATCAGCGAACACGATGGTGATGTCGCTGTCCATGTGGAACTACGTGCGTCGCTCCAAGCTGCTGCAAGCATACATCTACGGTAGCAACAATGATGCCGTGAAAGTTATCAAGAAGGCTGACGTGGAGCGCATCTTCGGTGAAGAAAGCGGTGGGACCTTGAAACTGATGATTGGTGCTGCTGTGCAGTCCACCAGCAATCGCGCCAAGGACACCATCGTTACCGCTTCGATCTGGCCGAACACTCACATCTGGATCGGCAACGTCCAGTCTGGTGACTTCGCCAATGGTGGTGCAGGTCGCACGCTTTCTTGGGAAGCTGATACACCGAATGGTTTGTTCCTCACGGAAACATACCGCGATGACAAAAACCGTGGTGACATGGTTCGTGTGCGCTCGAATTCGATTGAAAAAGTGATCGATGAAGATGCTGGTCAGCTTATCAAGACCAACGCAAACTTCTAATTTTTCAGCGATAACGTAATTGATGAGGTATAGTGCCGGTAGAGAAATCTACCGGCACTTTGCTTTATTGACCGTTACGTAACGGTGATGGATAAAGATGAATTGAGTGCCGCGTATGCAAGCTGTATGGAGGTGAGGGAAAAGATGAAGTTGGCGCTGAAGGTGTGCCAGTGTCCAGAGAAACGCTATGCGATCATGGCGGTAGGTGTCGCGGCTCGGAGCTTGTGTCAGCATGTCGATCGTGGCGGCGCGCTGCATGAGCCGAGCTATAAAACCATCATGCTCCGCGCTGAGATATTAGCGGAAGGGTTATGACAGGCAGTTGACCGTTACGTAACGGTATGGGAGCTTTTTGGGAGAGTTTTGATTCGGCAACAGAGGTGGCTGTTGATGTGATGGGTGAGCCTATCACCGTGAATGGCGTGCCAGGTGTGGGCGTTGTCTCCGCGTTAAAAATCAGCGAGGATGCCAGCACAGCGGGAGTGCGGAAAAACATGGATTTTGAAATATTGGTGAGCGAGCTGGTGCTGGCCGTGGAAGGACAGCAAGTGATAGCGCGTGGAGTAACGGCAGCGATTTATCAGATCGAGTATATTTCCGGCACTCGCCGCGTGCTGCATTGTGGCCCTGAGAATCGATGGGATGGGTTGTGAATTTTGGTGAGTTGACAGATTGAGATAAGCATGGATAGCAGCCCACCTATAGACGCAGAAGCCGTCACGCCACACGACACTAACGACATGAATCTCGCACGCGCTCTTTACTTTGGTACGGGCGGCCATGTGAGCCTGAAAATGTTTAGCGGTGCCGTTGTGGTGTTAAAAAATATCCCGACAGGAACGCGCTTGAGTGGTGGATTTTTGCGGGTAAATGCCACGGACACAACTGCCACTGATATTGTGGCATTCCGCTAATTTTATGGATTTAGGAATCGGCATAGGATTGCAGTTTAATGTGGGATGGTTCAATTCGGAACCTGCTCCCGCACCAGAGTCTTATAGCTACATCTTTAACGAAGACGGCACAGAACGTTTCTGTGATGACGAAGGTAATCCATTTGTGATTTTATAAAATATGAGCGACGTAAATTTATCAACCAATATGGCGAAGCTCCTGAAAGTCCTTTCGGGAGGCATTCTTGACTTATACAACGGCAGTTCAATCAGCGAGGCACCGAATGGTGGGGTTCGCATAATTTGTTCCTCAGGGTATAAATGGGACTTCACTAACGGAGCGGTTTATAAACGCGATCAATATAGTGAAAGTATTTTATTCACTGACATGAAGATTGACGCGCCGTCTGGAACTCCATCTGGTGACTATGTGGAAGGCTCGGTGTTGCGTATGACTAATGGTGACACATGGCAGGTTATTGCTAACAATTGGGTTAAACAAATTGGCGGAGCGTCTATTTTTAAGCCACTATACATACCAAATGAAGTTCCAAACGTCGACTTTCTTGTAAATGCTACAACTCTTGAAGATGTCTCGTCAGGAACGTTGATAGTTCCATTGTGTCATTTTGTTTACAACGGATCGACGTGGACTGATTCTCTAAACGGCATGAACACCATCACGTTAGATGGTGATTACTATGTTATGACAATTGATGGAAATCCGTTTGTGTCAGCTTCATGGGCTTCAATTCTTGGTACTAATCTTGAAAATGCTGAATGGTATGTTTCAGGTTGGGAGTCATTTCCTTTGGTGACTATCATACCTCCATATCCAACATCAGATTTGATGATTGCTCAGGGTGATCTTTACTTTAGGGATTCAGCTTCTAGATGGAGATTAGTAAAGGAAAATGAACTTGATGCTTACTTAACTAGCTGGCAAAACCTTTCTGACCTTACCAATCCAACCTCAGCACTTAGCAATTTAGGTGGAACTTCTACAGGCATCAGTATCTTCCAAGCATCCAGCATCAACGTTGTTCGTGGTCTAATAACAGGAACATCAGTATTAACCACAGGTAATACTTTTGCGTTATCATCAGGTTATCTATACGCAACTATTCGCTTCACCAATGCAGGGACTGTAACCATAACTCTTCCAACTAGTCTTGGGTCTGGTTATGAAGAAATAAGACTTGTTCGCCAAGGTGGTGCATTAGCTCTTAGCTTTGCTGGTGTTACTGTTGAAAACTCAGCCAACGTCGCAGCTTGTCCTGTGGGTGGTAACGTCACACTAAAACGAATCAGCACGAATACTTGGATCGTTCTGTCATAAATATTCAACCAATTAAAATGATGAAACTACATAGATTAAATACCGACATTGATACTTCCTCGCAGAGCATCGCTAGCCATCTAGTGATATCAGCACGACAAGCGAACGCCATCACGCAAAGCGTGTTGCATCTAAATGACAACGATCTTGCTGAATGGCTTAATTCACGCTCACCACAAGAAAGTATTGAGATGTTCACCAATCACGGCAAACTTGGCAAAGCTCTGAATGAAGCGTCTGTTATAGCATCTGCCGTGTTAGAAACATGGGGTCTGCGACCTAACATCGAACTTGTTGACGTTCGGAGTTTTGACGAAAAACTCGCTGAACAAAATCGCAAGGTGGATTTCACGGACGGTATATGGGTCGTATCGGCACTGTGACAAACACAACATCATTCACTCCCCACCCTGACATCATGGACATTGACGAAGACTTAAATCAGAAAATCGGATTGTTCGGAATGACCATAATCGCCTAATTATTTTAATTACATGACACCACTACTAGAACACAAACTTGATTGGGCAGTGATGGGGCTATGCTCTACTGTGGCGGCGACCATCGCGCAGTCGCCACTGGCACACGCGCTTAATCCTGATATGGTCAAGCAGATCGCGTGTGCGGCTTTTTGCGGCATAGGTTCTGTAGCGTCAGGTTATTTAGGCAGCACCGTTTTTCCCATCAGTAGCATTACGTTCCGGCAATGCTGGATTGCTAATTTTTTTTGTGGGTTTTTACTTTCGCCGCTGGTGGTTTATTATCTGCTGGAGAAATATCCATATTGGCCGCTTCCGTTTGTCTCTGGCGCGACTTCATTTTTTCTTGGAGCGGTTGGGGTAACTGCTTTGCGTTTCGCGTTACCTAAAATTCTGAATTTTTATGCAGCAATATTTGGCCAGAGTCACAAAAGTGGAAAACGAAATGAAAGAGATGACTGAGAAAATTGCCCCTCTTATTCGGAAAAGTCTTTTTTGGTATAAGCTCAACGTGATCGTTGTGGTGGCTTCTGTTTTCGTCAAGATGTGGATGGTGAAGTAACGTTTGAGTGCTCCTACGGGCGCGATTGAAAGGATGTTGAAGTGCAATTGAAAAGCTTATGGCCCGTTAGGAGCCACGACTAGTTCGCCGATCTTATTCTCCGCTAGAAATTCATCCCGTAGCGTGGCAAATCCCTCGACGAGTCCTCCGCAATCTTGGACTGCCTCAATGGCCACGATCAATGTTGCAACTACCGTCCGCTCATCTTCGCCCGAGAAATCCTCCAAGTCGTCGGTAGAGGCCCGCAATGTTGCATGGGTGAACTGACAATACAACCTGTAGTGTGAGTCATAGTAAGGATCCACCTTCGCCTTTGCCGCAAGAGATCGAAGACCGATCGAGGAGTCGGTCAGCGGATGGGTCGGGAATGCCTGCTGGTATTCTTTCTTGAAGTCTTCCCACTTCATTTTGAAGGACTCATCGTGAACGTCCTTCGAACAAGGCGCAAATGGTCGAGCCCACTTCTCGTTCTCTTCATGCTCATGGCGTGCAATTCGGTATAGCAGAGAAGGCTCTTGCTTCACAGCAAGGAGCTTGAACATTGCTTCCATTGCCGGGCGGATCAACATACGCGCTGAATAGTCTAATTCATTGTTCTTCAGGCATAAGAATCCGACTGCCGCACGATTGATCAGAACTGAACAGTATCCTTTGTAAGCCTCGTCCAATCCGTTACTGGCCTTGCCTCCTAATGAGTTTAAAGCGGAAGCAAGTATCTTCTGCAAGGGTTCGACATACACGCGCAGGTAGTCAGATGATTGCATAATTGTGTGGGTGACTTTAGAGCACTGGCACTGTCCATTAATTGGAATGAGAATGCTTAGAAATTGAAGTGCTAATGAGTGGTTGTTGAATTTCGACTTGAATGAGAACTTGTCGATATTTTTATTCTATTTGAGAAATGCGAATCATTCTGGATTGAGGCAGAAATACATTGTGATTGTTATTGCGGATTCTTTGGTATCCGCTGGTGGAATGGCCTTATATCTCCCGTCAGCTCCAAGCTTCGAGGTCCAGCCTTCGGGAATGGCTACGTATCTACCATCCGCCCCCAATTTTGAGGTTCCTCCAGATGGAATCGCTACATATCTCCCGTCAGCTCCAAGCTTCGAGGTCCAGCCTTCGGGAATGGCTACGTATCTACCAT
>CAIRGO010000194.1 GCA_903878115.1 Akkermansiaceae bacterium
AATTTTTTTGCCAATTAATGCGGCAGGTTTTTTCTCTGCGGGAAATGTCGCCGCGCTGGCTTTGAAACAGAATACAACTAATTCCGATTGGTCAAAATTGTAGAAAAAATGACCACTGGCTGCGATGGCTGATTTTGCGTTTGGCACGCCAACCAAGGTGACTACTTGACCGATTTTTGTCTTTAGCAACTCATTATTTTCCACGGGAATCGAGTCGGCGTGAACCAAGCCAAGTGATGCTATGCAAAGGGAAATTAGGAATTTCATACAGCGAGATATTGGAACGTCAACCGTGTTATGTCGAGCAGAATTGTGAGGCGAAAATAGTGCTTTGTGGCCCCATCATGTGAGAAAACTTCATAGAACTTGTTTTTAGACGTGACGTAGCCGCGGTGGGGTGTCACAAGCGTGTGCCGCGAGGCACCAAGCAATGTCGGGAAAATTGACTTATCAACAAGCAGGGGTCGACACGCGGAAAGCCGCGGCGATTGTCGGGGACATCAAAAGCCACGTAAAACGTACACAAAAAGAGCGTAAGCTATGGGGAGCCTATGGCCTCTTTGCTGCGTGTTATGATCTGAGTGCTTATCGCGCACCAGTAATTATGACTGGATGTGATGGCGTTGGCACCAAAGTGGAACTTTTGTTAGAGCGCGAAATGTATGAAACCGCTGGCAAAGATTTGGTAGCGATGAATGTGAATGACATCCTCACCACCGGTGGCGATCCATTGATGTTTCTCGATTACATCGGCATCCCTGCGCTGGATGAAAATAAAATCGTCCGCTTGATTGCTGGTATGGCAGATTATTTAGAAGACTGCGGTTGCATTCTCGCAGGTGGTGAAACGGCGGAAATGCCGGGCATCGTGCCCGAAGGAGTTGTCGAGCTCTCAGGATTTTGCATCGGCTGCGCTGAAAAAGAGGACCTGATCGATCCGACGACCGTAGCGGTAGGCGATGTGTTAGTGGGCTACGCTTCAGATAGCATCCATGCTAACGGTTGGAGTCTCGTGCGCCGCGTCTTGCATGATCATCCGGGATTAGCGTCAGAAGAAGAAATGCAACATTGGCTGCGCCCCACACGCCTCTATCATGACGTAGTCCGCGGACTGCGCGCGATCGGAGTGAGACCACGTGCCTATGCACACATCACTGGCGGCGGTTTACCTGAAAACTTAGAGCGTTTATTCCAAGGACTAGGAGCCGATCTCACCATTCCGCGTTGGGAACTTCCTGGCGTCGAAAAACTTTACGAACACATTGACTCCACCGACCGCTTCCACACACTAAACATGGGTGTCGGCTGGGTGGCCATCGTTGCTGCAGAAGATGCCGAAAAAGCCTGCGCCGCGGGCCCTGGCGGTTTCGTGATGGGCACCATGCGTTCTGGCGATGGCGTCCATGTAACTGTGGCAGGCGAATAATTTTTTTCAATTTTACTCAAAAGCTATTTTTTCTCATGAGCGATTTTCTCACACACGAATGCGGCATTGCAGCGGTGCGCTTGCGCAAGCCGCTAGAATACTACCAGGACCGCTATGGTTCTAGTTTGTGGGGATTCCAAAAGTTGTTTTTGTTGATGGAGAAACAACACAACCGTGGTCATGACGGAGTGGGCATCGGTTGTGCAAAATTAAACATGCCGCTGGGCCAGCCTTATATTTTCCGTCGACGCGACGCAGAAAAAGATTCACTTGCCACACTTTTCCGCAACGAAATCAAGTGGTTCAATAAAATGGCTCGCAAGGAGCTATTGAAACCAAAAGTACCAGCTTCGGTAAAAGAACATTTTGATTTCGGCGGCGAGATTTTGATCGGTCACTTGCGCTACGGGACCTCTGGTGATTTTGATTCCGGCTCATGCCATCCTTACCTGCGTCGCAGCAATTGGCCAACGCGCACACTCATGGTGATGGGGAATTTCAACATGACCAACACCGCCGCGCTGAATGAAAAACTCATCGCACGCGGCCAACATCCGGTATTTGGAACCGATACGCAAACGGTCTTGGAAGAGATTGGCTTTCATCTCGATGAAGCCCACACCGCGCTCTATCACCAACTGCGTGATCAAGGCGTGGACGGTCATGAAATTCCTGATAAAATCTCTGAATTACTCGATATAGAAGACATCGTGAAAATTTCCGCTCAACCATGGGATGGCGGATATGCCATTGTCGGCGTTGTAGGAAATGGCGATATGTTTGTGATGCGTGATCCTCACGGCATTCGTCCCTGCCACATGCTCATTACCGAGGATGTCATAGCCTTCGCCTCGGAACGTGTGCCATTGATGACAGTGTTCGAAGCGAAAGCCGAGGACGTAAAACCGCTAGATCCAGGATCATTAGTGGTGATCAAAGCAGATGGCACGATGCGCATCGGTAAATTCGCCGCCGATGCCGACTATCGCCCGTGCTCATTTGAAAAAATCTATTTTTCACGCGGCAATGATCCATCCATTTACCGCGAGCGTAAGGCGATGGGCGCAGCACTCGTAGATCAGATCGTTGGCAGTATCGATGGATCATTTGATAACACCGTCTTCTCCTTCGTGCCTAACACCGCCGAGACAGCCTACTATGGGATGATGGATGGACTGCGCATGTATCGTCGTCAACAAGTGCGCTCAGAAATTTTGCAATCGATGAGTGATGGCACGCTCACCACAGAAAAAGTTGACGCACTGATTTTGAAAAATTGGCCGTGTGGAGAAAAAATCGCGCACAAAGACATCAAAATGCGCACTTTTATCACGCAAGAAAAAGGTCGCGAACAACTCGTCTCTCACGTTTACGACATCACCTACGGTGTGGTGAAAAAAAATGACAACCTCGTCATCATAGATGATTCGATCGTGCGCGGCACCACATTGAAAAAATCAATTCTTAAAATTCTCGCCCGGACCGAACCGAAAAAAATTGTCGTCTGCTCCACCGCCCCACAAATCCGCTATCCAGATTGCTATGGAATTGATATGTCAGAAATGGGAAAATTCATCGCCTTCCAAGCAGCGGTGGCATTGCATCGTCGTGCGGGACGCCAACAATTGTTAGATGAAATCTGCGAAGACTGTCGTGCTGAATTAAAGAAACCCGCAGATCAAGTCACTAACGTCGTCAAGCGTGTCTATGAGGCATTTACCGACGAAGAAATCTCTGAAGAAATCAGTCGCATGGTCTATCCAGAAGAAATGGATTGGCATGGCGAAGTAGAAATTTTATTCCAAACCATCGAAAACCTTCACGCATCGATCAAAGGCCCCTGCGGAGATTGGTATTTCACTGGTGACTATCCCACACCTGGCGGCTATGCAACGGTCAATGCCGCCTACATTCGTTGGTCGGATGGGCTCACAGGAAGAGGCTACGAATTGCCTTTGTGATGATTCTAGCAAGACTGTCTTCGCTGTGAACTACAGGGCTTAGAAAAAGATGGTACACGAGGACGGGATCGAACCGCCGACCGACCGGGTGTAAACCGGTTGCTCTACCGCTGAGCTACTCGTGCTTTTCGCGTTGGGGAGATGTTTTTAGTCAAAATTACGCGTTTGGCAAGCAAAGAAATGATTTTTTTTCGATTTTCTATCAATCTTTGCCCTCGACCAAGTCAGCCATCCAAGCACCACGTGCGGTCACCCATTTTCCTTTGCGAATCACCGTAGGAAATCCAAAGCCATACTCGGCAGCTGTGGTGAACACTTCCCACGCCTGACTCGCCAAAATTCCTGAAATGACTACTTCTCCGCCGGGTTTCACTAATTGAGCGATCACCGGAAATGCTTGGATCAGAATCGTACTAAACAAATTCGCCACCACCACATCGTATTTCTTTTTCGGTTTCCATGGCAGCACATCGCGCTCCTCCACTTTCACTCCATCGACGTGATTGCGCACCAAATTCGCCTCCGTTGCTTTCACGGAGAACGGGTCAAAATCACAGGCGTAAGCATCGCCCGCTCCGAGTTTCTTGGCGGCGATCACTAACAAGCCCGTGCCAGTTCCTAGGTCGGCCACTGACCAACCTGCTTTGCGCGAGCGGCCAATATCGACTAACAAGCGCAGGCACGTCGCAGTGGTCGCATGATCGCCAGTGCCAAATGCCATTTCTGCAGGAATGGTGATGACTTCACGCCCAACATTCTCCTGCCGCATTTTTGCGAGTTTTTTCTCGTTAGCCTCCGCCGTGACCACAAAGACATCACGAATTTTCAATGGTTCGCGCACAGCAACAGCAGGGTTCACCCATTCATCGCGCTGCACTTTTCTCACCGATCCACCAAATTGCTCAACGATACTTTGCGCTTCTTTATCCGAACCGCAAAACACGCGAATCCGCGCGGACTTGCCACCTTTGAGAATTTCCATGACAAAATTCGGATTATCACGGAAGCGGTCTTCCCAAGCATCCATCCATTTGACACCAGATAATTTAGACCATTCAAACATCATCTCATTGCTCTATTTTGTTCATAAAAAAAATGCCTGTGTAACCAGCACACAGGCATCGAGAAAAATGGAGCGGGCGATGAGATTCGAACTCACGACATCCACCTTGGCAAGGTGGCGCTCTACCACTGAGCTACGCCCGCTTTCGCGTTACGCAAAATTGCGTGCGCGCTTTCTACCGATTTTACGGACTGGCGCAAGTAAAATCGTGAAAAAAATTCATCTTTTTTCTCTCATGCCTTGATTTCCCTGCAATTTCACGCTTTCTTACCCGTCCACCATGTCGGACAAACTAGCGCAAATCATCGCCACTAAGCACATCGAAGTCGAGGCACTCCTGCCACGGGCGGCATTATTAAAGGCTGCAGCCCTTCAGCGCAATGACTTTCGCGGCTTCCGTACCGCCCTTGACCGCGGCCCTGGCCGACTTGGTGTGATTGCCGAAGTCAAAAAAGCATCTCCTTCTGTCGGCATCATCGATCCATCATTTGACCCGATCCAGCAAGCGCAGCTTTACCTAGATGGCGGCGTCTCTTGCATGTCGATCCTCACCGATGAGAAATATTTTCAAGGATCACTTGCTTATCTAACAAAAATTTCCGAGTTCTCCCACGCTCCGTTATTGCGGAAAGATTTCACCATTCATGAAGTCCAAATTTATGAAGCGGTGATCGCCGGAGCTGATGCCATCTTGCTCATCGTGGCAGCTCTCGATGATGAAACATTACGGCGCCTGCACGATTGCGCCAAAGACTTACAACTCGATGTGTTAGTAGAAGTGCATAATCTAGCAGAAATGGAGCGAGCGTTAGCGATCGATGCTGACTTGATCGGCATCAACAATCGTAATTTGAAAACCTTTGAAATTGATATTGCCACCACCGAAGCACTGGTGGATGAAGTGCCTGATCATGTTTTGTTAGTCTCTGAATCAGGCATCAAAACTCTCACGGATGCGCAGCGGGTGCTCGATGCCGGTGCCAATGCTGTGCTGATCGGAGAATCGTTGATGCGCTCACTAAATCCAGCCGCAGACATCGCCGATTATTTAGAGCTAGTCGCACGGGAATAATCTCTCACTCTCCCATTACCATCAGCACGATGCTGCGTTGATGAGGGGCACGACGATGTTCGAAAAGGAATATCCCCTGCCAAGTGCCGAGAGTCATTTTTCCCGCGACGATGGGAATGACTTCACAAGTGCGCGTCAATGCCATGCGGATGTGGCTAGGCATATCATCGACTCCTTCTTGCGTATGAGTGAACCACGGCGTGCGCTCGGGCACTAACCTTTCAAAATACTCTTCTAAATCACGTCGCGCAGAGGGATCGGCATTTTCCATGATCACCAGACTAGCACTCGTATGTTTTACAAAAACGGTAACCGTGCCGATTTTTACTGAGCTTTTTTTGACAAAATCCTCGATTTCTTGCGTGATCTCATAGGTTCCTTTCCCTCGCGTCTGGATCACCAATGTTGCGTTGTTTGCTATCATTTCTTCCCCGCTACACTACTACCAAATTCCTGTTTCGTGAAGAATTTTTGCTATGCGTTTGCGTTCAGAAATTTTGATGTCTTTATGAGCATCATCGAGTGTCTCCGACTCTAACACTTTTTTCAAGCCAGCGATCACTGCGCTTTTTACCCGCTCGGGCAATTGCTTAAATGCCTCTGAATAGATCATGTAGGAACAACGATTTTTGAAAATGCGTGTATTCAATTGAAAATCTGCGAGCGAGTCTCCTTCGGCAGTGCGTGGGAACATGGCGGAAAACTGTTTCTGAAAATCTTCACTGCCTTCTACTCCATCTTCGCCCAGCGTGGCTTCGTCGGCGAATAAAAACCAATCGACAATTTGCGCTGCCGAATGATCCGCCACACGCCCAGCCGATCCTTCATCAGGATTACCCGCAGCATCCATTGCTTTGCCTAGATAGTAGGCGCGTTTGTAATTCATCGATGCCGCAGTCAGCAGATTATGCGCCTGGCATTGATGCTCTAACACCATCAATGCTACTATATCACTAGTAGCACAGGCATATCGAGTGGTGTCGATTTTCTCTTTCAAATCTTTGAATTCGCTTCGCGCTGGTTCCGCAGCTAGGCGATCGGTGTAAGTGCGATTCCCCAAATGCGGCAGGGAAATTTTTCCTGTCACATAATAGCCACCCCAGCGCTCGCTGATGGGTGATTGATGTGTGATGAGTGCTGAACCCTGCGCCAGTAGCGGATGACCTTCTTCATCAGGATACACCGAGCGCACCAACATGCCGGGCACGTTTTCTGTGCGACCTGTGCCATGACATGATAGACAATCATTGGTATCACGATCCGCCCGCATCGGAGTGGTGGCATCACCCAGATCGACTAGATAATACACTGGACCAAGCTGCGGAGCTTCGATGGCAATCTCCATCATTCCGCCGGGCACGTAGCCGCAATAACAATCTTGTGAAAAATATAATGCTCGGGGATTTGCTGGATAAATCAAACCGTTCTGCTTGCTGGTTTTTGAGTAAACCAAAATCTGTGAAGCCTCAGGAACATTCAGCGCGGCCAGCACGGAACGCATGCGCTCCAACGGTGTTTTCCCCTTCCAACTGCTCGGATCTTTCGACCACTTTTCGATGATGCTCGATAAACGATCCGTGGCAAGAGTGTCGGAGTATTTTACTGGTGGTAAATCCCACGAATCCACCTGTGCCCGCAACGGCAAGATGCAT
>CAIRGO010000195.1 GCA_903878115.1 Akkermansiaceae bacterium
AAGCATTTCATCGCCCCGCAGTGCCAGAAAATCCCCCATACGACTGCGCAATGGCGAAAAAGTTCCACTCTCGATATGCATCCCTGCAATCGCCATCGTGATCTTACGTGACATGCGCAAAAACTACTCGCTTATGGGCGTTGATCAAGAAACTTTCACTGTTTTCAGAGGGTGCGTACTGCGTCATTGATTAGATTTTTTAATCAGTCGATAATTTTCACAAAGTCTTTTCCTGCTTGTATGAACTTCTTAGATTTGCTAGAATACGCTCATGGAAGAGGAAACATTATGGCAAGGGGGTCGTTCGCAAATTACAAATTTGGGAGTTTACTCATTAGCGCTGTTGCTCTTAGCAGGCAACATTGTGGGAGGATTTTTCTTTCCTCTCGTATGGATTTTCATTGCTGTGCCGATTCTTTGGATTGCATGGGTGTGGATCGATACGCGCTCTGAAAGTTTTACTCTTACCTCGGAAAGGTTGCGCATCAAAAAAGGAGTGCTTAATCAGGTATTCGATGAAGTAGAACTCTACCGAGTGAAGGACATTACGCTAGCGCGGTCCGCGCTGCAACGCATGTTTGGTCTTGGCAGTGTAACCTTGCAAACATCAGATCGCGGACAGGAAAATATTTGCATTGATTCTGTTCGTAGTTCGGAAGAATTGCGTGAGCATTTGCGCAAACAAGTAGAAATCATCCGTGATCGCAAGCGGGTGCGCGAGGTGGATTTCCAAGAAGAAAATCATCCTACGTAATAGCGCTGTAGTTAAATCTAACAAATCCTTAGTTATCCTTTTTCTTTTTCTTGCCACGCGGTGCGGCACCTGGCTCAGCGCCGTCGCTATCGCCACCCGCAGAGCCCCATAAAGGTTTGACGTTGCTTGTATTCCAAGCGTTCCATTTTTCTTGAAGTTCTTTTACTTTGTCTGGCATTGTCGCGGCTAGATCTTTTGTTTCGCCGAGATCACTACTGAGATTGTAGAGCTTTGCTTCGGTTGTACCTTGATTGTTTTTTCCTGTGAGTGTATCGGCATTTTTATCGTAGCGGACAAGTTTGAAATCACCTGCGCGGATGGCCATTTGCTCACCAAATCTCCAGTAGATGGCATCGTGCGGTGCGCTCTTTTTTTCACCACTGAGGTAAGGCAGTAAATTCACTCCTTCTAACTTTTCGTCAGGCTTGGCGACCACTCCTGCTGCTGCCAACGCGGTGGCGTGAAGATCGAGCTGAATCGCGGGTGATTCATACACGCCTGGTTTCACATGATCAGCCCAAGAAATGATGAAAGGCACGTGGATGCCGCCTTCCAAGGTAGTGCGCTTGGAACCACGTAATGGCTCATTGTGGGAAGCATTTACGGTTACACCAGGCATGGTGGGACCACCGTTGTCGCTGATGAACATCACTAACGTAGTTTTTTCTAATCCACTATCGACGACTTTTTGACGCACTTTGCCGATCGCTTCATCCATCGCTAACATCATCGCTGCATATTTACGACGTTGCGGGTCGGTGATCTGAGGAAATTTTGCCAAACGAGCGTCCGTTGCCTGCATCGGGGTGTGCACTGCATTGAAGGCGAGGTAAAGAAACCACGGTTTTTCTTTATTACGATCAATAAATGCTTCTGCCTCGCGACCGAACGCATCGGTGGTGTAATCGAGTTCGGTCACAGGAGTCGTGCCGCGCAGAATGCTGTCGGCCTTAAAATAATCATGTCCGCCGCCAAGAAATCCGAAAAATTCCGAGAATCCTCGCTGTTGGGGTTGCATTTCTGGAGTATTGCCCAGGTGCCACTTGCCGATTAAGCCAGTAACGTAGCCATTATCTTTGAGGCGATTTGCGATAGTTTTCTCGGTGACGGGCATTCCTTGCCCACCTCCTGAAGGATTGAATTCATGTCCAAAGCGCTGCTGGTAGCGTCCTGTTAAAAGACCTGCCCGCGTGGGTGAACAATACGGTCCACTGACGTAGCCATTGGTGAAACGCACACCAGAAGTCGCAAGTGCATCAAGGTGAGGAGTGGGTATATCTTTGCAACCATGAAACCCAACATCGGCAAAGCCCATGTCGTCGCCAACAATCAACAAAATGTTAGGCTGAGCAGCTTCTAGATTCGTTACCGTAAGCAAGGCAACGGCCGCTAATAAAATTTTCGGGAATGTTGTCATTTTTTGGGTCTCGGTTTGATATGTTATATTCTGCAATGAACCAAGCTTTAACAACAGCAGCTATGTGCAACAAGCAAAAACTTTGCTCTCGCCATCGATGGCGTGATCGGGTAGCTATCGACATGCCGAGTTTTGCCAATCCGTTAGGTCTATGGGCCTTGATGGGAATTCCTGTCATTCTCTTGATTCACTTTCTTCAACGGAAAGCGATGATTCTTCCGGTATCGACACTTTTTTTGTTAGAAAAAACTCAGCGCGAGGCATCGACGGGGAGAAATTTTGATCGCATTACTCATTCGATCCCGCTGTGGATGCAAATTCTTGCAGTGATGTTATTGGCATGGTTGCTCGCAGAGCCGCGCTTCCCTATGGCGCGCAGCACGCAGCGCATAGCGATTGTGGTGGATTCATCAGCTTCGATGGCTGTATTCAAGGAGAAAATGATCGCGGGATTGCAGTCGGAATTACCAAAACTCAAAGGGTTTGCGACCGATGTCGAATACACTTTACTCGAGTCCACTGCGGGTAAACCTCGCATATATGCGGGGACAAGCACTATTAATTTGCTCGCTTCACTTGAGGCATGGCGGCCCACGGCTGGTCTCACTGACCCTGCTCAATCGCTTCGCTTGGCGAGGTCGCTGGTTTCCCGTGAAGGCATCGTCATTTACGCCAGTGATACACCTGCGGACGGCTTGCCATTCGATGCGAAGCAGTTAGCGATAGGACAGGCGATAGAAAATGTTGGCTTCACTGGGGTGGCATTTGAAACCAAGGACCAAGCGTTACTGTGGCGGGTGACGATTCAAAACTACTCGGATAAAAAAATCACTCGGACATGGCAAATGGATATGGGTAATGGTGCCCTCACTGAGCCAAAAACGATTGAGATGGAATCTCGATCGTTGGCCACTCTACAGTCGAATTTTCCCAGTCAGGCAATGCGAATTAAGATCATGCTTTCGCCGGATGATTTCGCCATGGATGATACGTTGTATTTGATTCGCCCTGCTCCTAAGAAGCTTCTGTGGTTTACTTCACCTGAACCTTCGTTGGCATCGCTTAACAAAAAACTGCTGCGCGCCATTGATAACATGACCATTGCCACACAGGCCAAAGCAGATATTTCTCTTATTTCCTATGATCCGCTAGACCCTACTCCCATTGATGGTAATGCCATAGTTTTCGTCAACGACGCCACCCAAGGTGGGCAGTATTTGTCCGGTGGTATCATCGCTGAAAAGAACCCATTGGTCGACGGTCTGAATTGGCAAGCATTACTGATCCGTGAGACAATTGCGTTAGAAATTCGCCCTTCTGACCAAGTGCTACTTTTCCAAGATAAACGCCCGTTGATTTTGTTGAGAGAAATTCCTGCCACTCAAGATCGTCCCGCTGCGCAACAACTTCATTTTAACTTTGATCCGCGACTCTCTAATTTAGAAACGCAGCCATCGTTGATCGTGATCCTTCATCGTTTTGCCGAACAAGTGCGTGCGCGAAAAGTAGCACTAGCACAAGAAAATTTAGAAACATCACAGCCACTTGCCATTGCCACTAAATCAATCACTCCTGCAATCCCGCTTACCTTGAATAAAGTTGATCATAGTGGAAAAGTGTTAGAGAAAAAACAGCTCTCCTCTTCGCAGCAATTGCTCTTTCCCGATGAGCCTGGCTATTATCAATATCGTCAAGGTGAGGATTTGTTGTTAGATGCAGCGTCCTACTTTGCCGATACGCGCGAAGCAGATTTTCGACAATGCGCCGAGGCCAATACTCTCACCGAAGCACAAGCTACCGCTATCCAAGCGCACAGCGTAGGTGATCCGTATTGGCAATACTGGATTTTTGCCCTCCTAGCCGCATTACTTGCCTCATGGCATTTCATCAAAGAACGCAAGCAACCGACCATGGCGTGATGCCTCTATGCGGTCCTTGCTGATCATTGAGTAAAAAGCGTGAGAATCTATGTGACGACTAACAGTAGAATGAGAGTGCTAATTACTATGACTGGTATTACTAGCAATTGCGCTATCATAAATGATGTTGCATATACGAACTTTTCTTTTTTGCGGTTACCATCTGAAAGATGAATCATTCTGGATAAGTAAGCATCAAAATATCCAATGCCAAAATTTACAGCGCTTGACGTTAATAATATAACCAAGATCAAAAGATTATAGCTGATGGCAAATTTTTCATCATACAACATGATATTGGCATAAGCTGCGCCCCAAAAAATCAAAACAGCTAAAATAGACGGCATTATCCAAACAATTAGCCTGAATGACCAATGCGTTGGTTTGATTTGACTGCACGCAGCGTTCGTCACCTCGGCTTGAGTTTCGGATAAGTCTAGTTCTGGTGGTTGCTCTAACATAATTAAAACTAGATGATACTATTTGCAAAAATAGCGAATATTACCGGTATGATAGCAGCTAAGATTAGCCCAATAGTGGGCACAATCAGCACTTGATACAGCATAAACTGCACGGCGTGCATACTGATTTTTGTTTTTCGAGAATCATCAGATAGATCGTGAACTGAGCTTGATAACAACGCATCAAAAAGACCAATGCCATAGCTTACGATCAGCGCGATGAGCATTGTGATTAAAAACAATGTTGATTCACTTGCTGTCCCTCTCATCTTCCCGAGATTTGACAATACTACTAAAACAACAAAAACAATCAATGTAACAAAAAACGGAGCCATCCACACGAGCGCTCTGATGCATCCATGTGTCGGTCGAATTTGGCTCTGCGCCGCTGCGAGTGCTTCGGCTTGGATTTCTAGTAAATCTCTTTCGGGTGGTTGTTCTAACATATTGTTAGAGATTGACTATAGGATATTGGAGAAAAAAACGAATGAAGCACTAGTTTGTTTCTACGACTACTTGCAAACCAAATGTCTGGTTGAAAAGGTCTGCTTTCGATTGCATAGCAAGTTGCTCTACGGTGGCATCGTTGAGACCAGCGAGCTTCAGAATCATTTTATCTTTTGTGATGACCACACCGATGTCATGGACGCGTTGATGATGGGTGCGCTCTAAGGCATCGGCCACACGCAAAATGGAAGCGAGTTTACAGACGCGGATGCGATCCTCGCTGCGAAGGTCAGCGTAGTTGAGATGTTCAGGTCTTGGTGTGGAGTGTCGATGGTAGCGTGCAATCAATGCCACCAAGGTGATGTCTAAACGATCAAGTCCGAAAATTTCAGAATTAAGAATGATGTATTGCGAGTGCTTGTGATGCGATCGCGGACTAATAAAGGAGCCGACTTCATGCAGGATGGCGGCGACTTGCAGCAGCAATGCTTCGTGATCGCCGAGCTGATGAAGATCTTTTAACTTATCGAATAAATGCAAGCAAAGTTTGGAAACGTGATCACCATGGCGTGGGTCAGAATGATAACGTTGTGCGAGAATGTGCGTGGCACGTAACACTTCTTCTTCAAAGGTGCCGATCAGTGTTTTTGATATCAGCAGATCATGAAGAAGGCCTTGCTCGTACTCGGAAACGGGGATTGATATTTCCGTTAGATTGAGCATCTCTGTGATGGAAATTGCTATTTCTAATGCGGGTAACAATGCCTCTGCGGTGTGGTAGTCCAAGTTATATTTTCTCACCAAATCATAATCGCTGAGAGTTGATGCTTGGGTGGTGATCTGGCGTAAGGTTTTCAATGGGCAGGCTTGTCCCGCTTTGTTGAGAAATGGCGCGAGCAATTGGATTTCGTAGCCAATAATCACCAGTGCTTCGATTTTTTCATCGAGATAATCCACGCGGATTTGTTCCAAATTTCCGCTCGCATGTTGGCGAATGAGATGTAGCAACGCTGGCCCTTCTGCATTTGATTGGTGAACAGCTTCACGCGTGCGGTGGGTGCCAAGACGATAGGATGTGTAGCGGGCAATTACTCCTTTTTTGAAAAAAAGTGCTCTCGTATTTCCAGGGCCTACGTGAATGACTAAGGTATTACCGCGCTTCATGGCGGGTGTGTCTTTCAGTCGGCGGCGCGTTTTCAGATAGATCAAGCGCGTCATTTCGCCATCGTCGATCGGATCGAGATGGATGCCGCAAGCTATTTGAATTCGATTGAGGAAAACATCATAATTGCTCGCTTCTGGGAGGATGTTAGTGGCTACGGCACGATTGAGTTGTTGTTCAGGAAGGCCAAGCTCACGCAGTGTTTTTTGAAATCCCTGGATGATCTGAACAATTTGTTCCGTGGTGCTTGCAGAGATGACTCCATTGCCGAAAATGTCATGTGCCAGCGGTGCTGGTTGCTCTAAAAAGTCGATAGGTGTGATGCTTCCGTCAGCGGCTTGCTCGCCAATAAGTAGAGAGATCGAGCTAGCTCCGATGTGTAATGAAGTGAGTTGCATAAGGGTAAATTCTATGGTTATTTGTTGTCGAGTCGGTTGACGATTTCTGCAAGCAGTTTTTTTAATCGGCTTTCTTGCGTGATAACTTGTGGTTGATCAAATCCTACCCAGATGGCGGTTGATCCATTTGGTCCTAGTCGTAAAGTCCATGCTTCTCGCTCAGATCCAGTGGCGCCTGTGAATGAATCTGTGCCTTTGGTTTCTTCGAGCACGCTCAATGCTTTTCTTGCAGCAGGTGGTGTGAGAGCAGGGAAAAATAGTGGGCCTGTGGCGTGAACGATTTGATTTTCTGAATTGCGGATTTCACGTATCAAATAAGGACGTGGGCGACTGCCTTGATTGGCAAGTGTGGACAAACCAATCGCCATCTCCATCGGCGTGGCAGAGACCGCGCCTCGATATAAATCTTCCGTTAGTAAAAAGGGGCCAGTGAGCCCACAACGTCGTGCGATGCGCTCTACGCCTTCTGGACCAACGGGTCGGCCAGTCGCTACGGGGCTTCCAACAAAAATTGGTTTGCCTCGTTCTGCAGCAGCCGCTGCCACGAATGGTTCAAATGCGGTGCCCAGATCGCGTCGCGCTGTTGCACTGCGATCAAAGCGTGATTGCTCGTAATTTCTGCCGCCGATTTGTGCTAAAATGGCACCAGTTTTGGTTTCTAATGTAACGGCAGTCATTTGCAAGTATTCTGGATTCTTGCTGCCTACATAGTCGATCAAACGTGGTGCTTGGTAGCCTTTTTCCGACTCTAACGAGAGCAATGCTTTTTGAAGTTCTCCCTCTAAGCGCTTTTGCCATGCCATGTCCAGCGTTGTGAAAATTTTCAGACCACCTAACTGAATGTCTTCTTCGGTAAGTAGTTTGTTCACTTCCTTCACTACCGCTTGAATGGCATAGGATTTTTCAGTGGACGTCTCATTGCGTGATTGGATGACGATGGGGATATTTGTGATCCGTTCTTTGTCGGCGGCATTGATGAAATTCATGGCAATCATCCGATCGAGCACTTGGTTGCGTTGACTTATTGCGGCATCCAGATCACGCCATGGGGAAAAAATATGAGGACCGCGTATGATGCCAATCAGTATGGCGCACTCGGATTCATTCAACTCCTTTACATGCTTACCAAAGTAATTATGAGCGGCATCTTCCACTCCTAAATGCCCCGCGCTCACGCCGAAATAGATGCGGTTAAGATAACCTGCCATAATTTCCTGTTTGCTGTAATTATTTTCCACTCGCAGCGTGAGTGCTATTTCCAGAAATTTTCGATGCAGAGATTTGGCACGAATTTCATAAGTATTTCTCGCTAACTGCATCGATAGAGTTGAGGCGCCTTGGGTGAATTTGCGGTCTTTGATATTGCGCACTGTTGCGCGAATCAGACCGCGGAGGTGGATGCCAGAATGCGTAAAAAACTCTGCGTCTTCTCGCGCTTGCAGCGCCTTCACCATAAAGGGCGGTAAATCAGCAAAGGTGATTAAGTCGATATTAGAACCCACAATTGCATCGATGGGTTCATTGTAGCGATCGTAAACGATGTTGCGCTGCGGCAGATTGCCGACTTGTCTGATGTCGTATTGCGAGGCGAGGATGGCAAAATAGCTACAAAAGCATAAAAATGCGAATCCACCGAGGACCCCAAACCAGAGAGTCCCGCGAACAATTTTGTGATACCGTAGAGGAATTTTACTCAACCAACGGGATGGTGGTGCCTGCGGCCGCCAAGACATACTGGAATGGTAAGGGAAAAATGTCGCTCTGTAAAGCCACGAGTGCGTTGGCGATTTCACTAGTTTGCCTCGACAAAAGCCTTTACCTCGTGCATCGGTGAGGCTATCAATTGCCGCCGTGCATTCGCTTCCTGTAGAACCTTCTCTCGATTCTTTTCTCGCTCTTTCTAAGCTGGGAAACGTGATTCCTGTCTATACTCAGTTGGCTGCCGACTTTGAAACTCCATTGTCAGCCTACTTGAAAATTCGCGATGGAGCGCATGCTTTTTTGTTAGAAAGTGCGGAGAGCACGGAAAAAGGTGGTCGCTGGTCGATTGTAGGCAGCAAGCCGAAATGCACGTTTTCCGCACAAGATAAAAACATCACCATCACTCGCGATAGCACTGTTACTCAAATTACTGCTAAGGATGATGTGCTTGCCGAACTAGAGCGACAAATGGCACCCTATCGTCCTGTTCCTCACGGTGCGATTCCCCCGTTTTATGGCGGTATTTTAGGCTACTTATCTTACGATGCTGTTCGACAATTTGAGCCAAGCATTGGTCCTGCGCCTCATGATGATTTGCAAATTCCCGACGCTTTCTTCATGCTCGCCGATACCTTGCTAGTGTTCGATCATCGCCTGCGTCGCCTGTTGGTCATTGCGAATGCATTTACTGAGGAGTCAGACACGGCAGAAGATGCCTACGCCCATGCCAAAGCACGGGTTGCTGCGATGGTGGAAATTTTGAATCGTCCTTTGCACACCGCCGCGTTGAATGGCCTGACTCCACCGCTTAGTGCCGTTGCTTCGAGTAATACAACGCAGGAAACATTTGAAGAAAATGTTCGTAAAGGAAAAGAATACATTGCCGCTGGTGATGTGTTTCAGTTTGTTCCCAGTCAGCGGTTTGAAGCACCTTACACTGGTGCTCCTGTGGATCTCTATCGGGCGTTACGGCATGTGAATCCATCGCCCTACATGTTTTTGTTAGAACTCGGCAATTTTTCACTCGTAGGCAGTTCTCCTGAGGTGCATGTGAAATCCATCGATGGACGAATCGATATTCGTCCGATCGCTGGCACACGTTGGAGAGGGAAAACGAAAGAAGAAGATGATGCGCTAGCCGCAGATCTGCTCAATGATCCTAAAGAACGGGCCGAGCACTTGATGCTCATCGATCTAGCTCGCAATGACGTGGGACGCATCGCGAAACATGGTTCTGTAAAAGTGGATGACTTTATGATCATCGAGCGCTACTCGCATGTGATGCACATTGTTTCCAATGTCACTGGCACGCTTGACCCTTCTCACAGCGCTTATGATGTGCTCCGTGCGACGTTCCCTGCCGGAACTGTTAGTGGAGCGCCGAAAATCCGCGCCATGCAAATCATCAATGAGTTAGAACCCACGAAACGCTGTGCCTATGCCGGAGCGGTGGGCTATTTCGGCTTCGATGGCTCGCATGATTCCTGCATTACCCTGCGCACCTGTCTAGTGAAAGACGGGAAAGCTTACGTGCAAGCTGGGGCAGGGGTTGTCGCTGATTCTGATCCTACATACGAATACCAAGAAACCTGCAACAAAGCGCAGGGAATGCTGAAGGCGATTGCTTTGGCCAATACACTATCCTCCGACCACTGATTGCCATGCTCCTGATCATTGATAATTACGATTCCTTCACTTACAATCTGGTGCAGTACTTTGGTGAACTAGGTGCCGAGATGAAAATCATCCGCAACGACGCCATGAGCATTGATGAAATTCGTGCGTTAAAGCCAACGCGTATCTGTGTTTCTCCTGGACCGTGCACACCGAATGAAGCGGGGGTATCATGTGCCGTTATTCAAACCTTCGGCCCACACATGCCGATCTTGGGTGTGTGTCTTGGTCACCAAAGCATCGGTCAAGTCTATGGTGGTGATGTCGTTCGTGCTGATCGTTTGATGCATGGAAAAACGTCGCCGATTCATCATGATGGCACCAGCGTGTTCAAAGATTTGCCTAATCCGTTTGAAGCCACACGTTATCATTCGTTGATTGTGAAACGGTCCACATTGCCCGACTGCTTGAAAATTACAGCTTGGACAGAAGAGGGCGAGATCATGGGGCTAAGCCACAAACAGCATCCCGTTCATGGAGTGCAATTCCATCCCGAATCAATCCTCACGCAGGAAGGTAAACATTTGTTAGAAAATTTTCTTACAATCTAACAGCGTTCTGTCATTTAATACCAGAGATTGGAACGAGTGCTTCAAAACAACCTGCATTAGGGGGTCACGAATATCTGGGTATAGTAATATTCCCCTCAACACTTTTGGTGACACCAATACCAGTGTAGCGGTAGTTTCCTTGTATATTTACTTGATGTCCTGAGCTGTTGATCCATGAATCGACTACGCGTTTTTCTGTCGCTGCGTAGCCGAAGTTGTAACCTACATTTTCTGCGACAGTGGCCCTTTGATATTGTTTTCTCACTAGTGATGCGCGACGAGAAAATCCTTTGTGGCTGAGGTCTTTTTTTCGCTGCATTTCTAGGCTGTGAGCTCTTACGATTTTTGTGAATTTCTCCGATTTAATCAGCGGGCTTAGATTCTGGGAGCGCCTATAATCATTCACCAAAACAAGAACTTTTTTCTCCATGGCACTGTGTTGATCTTGAGTAAGAACGGAAGTTTTATTTGAGGTTTGATTCAGTGAGCAGCTTGTAGCTCCCAGCAGAATGATCAATAAGTGAAAAATGCGGATCATCAAGCTCTAGAAGTTGTTTTGAGATGATAGAAAAAAATTAAAAACTATGCTTGTAGTAATTTTACTACGGTTTTTTCATTTGTGTGCGTCCTAGTCCTTCGATACCCTCTGACGTTTGGACAAATCCTTGTTTGGTGACTTGCTTGATCAATCCATCGGCAGTGATCGCAGAGCGTATGTTGATATGCAGACCACATGCTTCTAGTGTCTGTCCTGTCCAGACGTTGCAAATTCTAGGAAAGTAATAAGAGTAGGGGCAATCGAGCAAATGCCCTTGGCCCCACGTGGAAGGTGCAATGATGATCGGTTTTCCTTGGTGATCGAAGCGCATACTGCCGTTGAGAAATTTTGCCAATTCTTTGCCTTTGTAAGCCGCGATTTCACCGCGATAAATGCGTTGTTGGAAGCATACTTTCTCGACTTTCCATGAAACAGGGATGATTTCCGTGACCGAAGGAGACGGCATAAAAAGTGCGTGGAAAACTTCCCATGGTCGCAGCCAGCGTTTTTGTTCATAGGCCACACGATCACCCCAACTCATTATGACTAGGCGTTGATTTCCTTGAGGGAAATTCATTTGTTTAGGCGCGCGATAACCTGATTCGATGAGCCAATCGTAGGGAATTGCCATGGATGTGTGCAACGAGTCAGCAATGAGCCAAACGGGAATTTTATTCGCCGTAGCTGATACTGGTGCTGTGGATGTCAGCGCAGAGACCCCGCTAACGGTTGATTTTTTCGTAACAGGCATGCGAACTGCGCACGAGTTAGCAAAAAATAAAAATCCGAGTAAAAAAAGGGAAGAGAAGAATGATGGGTAGGTCATTGGATGTCGGGGTTAGAAATATCACCCCGACATCATTACTGCGAGAAAAATTCTGTGACTTTTCGTCAGTTATTTCTCCTCTTTATCCTCTTTTGGCTCTTCTTTGAGTGGCTCGGGCTCTTTTGGTCCGTTGTTCAACTTCAGTTGAATACCTCCGCCTTTCACGCTGGTATCGATATTAAGTTTTTCCAAACGCTCACGAATCGGAGCAGGAACGGCGGCTTTGTCCTGATTGGTTTCGTAGGATCCTGACCATTGGAGATTGCCATCGTTATCATAAACTTTTGCTTCTGTGGAATCTCCAGACTTGGATATTTCTACACGGCCTTGGTCATCCATCATTGAAACGGAGCTTTGCATCTGCATTTGAATGTTGCCACCGCCAGGAATAACGTTGAGACCAGCTCCTCCTTGACCTCCTTGAATTTGGAGTTTTAGCATTTTTTCCACACGTTTTTGTAGATCGGCGACTCCGGGAATTGGTGCGCCGGGATTACCACCGTCCATTGGGATCACTTGCACACCGCCAGCAGCTCCGCCCATGGCTTGAAGATTCTTTTCAATGGCTTTGCGTAGGCGATCGGCTTGGTCTTTCGGCAAAACATCTAACAACTCTTTGGGGAGTGCTGCATTGTCAGGAGCGCAGTCCTCGATTCCGGCGACACTTTCGGCTGGTTTTGCACCGAGCGTGAGTGTCTTTTCCTGAGCAACTCCGCGGTGGATGATTTTTACTGCAATCGAATCGCCTGGTTTGTGTTTTTGGAGAATATCGCACAGGCATGAATGACATTTAACCTTAGCGCCATCGACCAATGTGAGGATGTCTGATTCTTGAATACCAGCTTTTGCAGCAGGTCCTTCAGGATCAACAATGCGCACTAAAATACTGGTGCCTTCTTCGAGACCCAAGTGTGCGGCTAATGCTTTAGGTACTTCTTCGCTGCCAATGCCCATATAGCTGGTGGCCGCATTTACTTGTGGCATGGCCTCTACTTTTTTTTCTTTGGCTGGTTCCGCTTCTGCTGGAACTTTTTCTTCGGTCGTTGCTTCTGTGTTAGGAGCTAGAGGCTCAACTTTTTGTGGTGGTTCTAAGGCCACTAGCGTGGAAGTAGTGAGGCCGAGAAGCATAATGATGGAGTGATTGTATTTCATAATTTGTTTCGTGTTAACGATTGACGATGGAATTGTTGTCTAAATTAATTAACTTTTTCAGGGATTAAAATGAGTTCTTCGCGAGGAATTAACAGCATGCGTTCTACGCCTTTTTCATCTGTTGCCAATACGCGATCTTGATAAATGACGCGTACCACTCGATTCGGTTGATGGGATTGAGTCCAGATGACGCCCTCATCGTTTGCCTTTTGAATTCCAGTTCCGTAGCTAGCCGTCACAATTCCTGGCGAAGGTATGCGGGTTATGGGTGAGGCAATCGTAGGGTCGTTGCGAACGACTTCATTGCGTGCCTTCATAGGCGTCCAAAATGCTGCTAGCCCACCTAGAGTTGCAACCGCTGCGACTGCGAGTATGCGTTTCATCAATGAATTTTCATTGGTTGCAGGAGTGCTGGAATCTTTGTGAGTGCCGGGGAACATTACGACCTTGTCGTTGACAGGGAAGGGGACAGATGCCGTAAGGGCCATTAATGATTCGAGAAAATCATCGCGTAAGGGACGAACTGCATATGCTGACAATTGATTTTCAATGTCCGCGAAGCCTTGCAAATCAAGGATTGCGCCACTCATCGAGTCCTCGAGGCGTTTCAATGTAGCATCGCTTAATCCCGCAGGTTTAAGTGATGATAAGATGTTTTCAATTTCGTTGCGATGAATTTCCATAAGGAATAATTGTTAGTTGTTAGATGCAAAGGTCACCTTTGCTTTTTGATTCGATGAGTTTTCTTTTTAAAATTTCCAAGCCATATCGATAACGCGATGCGATGGTGTTTTGTGAAACGGCTAGTGTTTCTGAGATTTCTGCAAATGTCTTTTGCCCCCAGATTTTCATGATAATTACTTCAGAAAATTTTGTGGGTAATTCTTTTAACCCCGCTTCTAATAAAGTGCGACTTTCTTCCTCAGAGGCATTGGATTCAAACCACGGGTCAAATTTGAGTGCTTCGTCTGCTTCGATTTCATCCGCTACATAATCTTCGCGTTTTTTTCGGCGGTCATCTTTGCGTCCCAGATCAATCGAGAGTCGGCGTATGGCGGTATATAAATAGGGCATCCACATTTCTTCGCCGCCGTCGAATTCTCCATTGTTGAGTTTTTCGACCAGTTTCACTAAGGCATCTTGGAAAACATCTTCGGCATCTTGGGCGTTGCGCGTTTGATTTTTCGCAAACAAAAGTAGGCGAGGACCGTTGGTCGTCAACCAGTCCCGCCACGCGGTTGCTGAAGGTGATAAACTAACTGCTGCGCTCATAGTCACTTGTGTTTCTATGTTATTAGCGTCGCTCATGGGTTGATTTGTTTAGATTTTTTCTTGAATCATCAACCATTCATGTAGCGCCATTCCAGTGGGGGAATCAACGACTTTGGCAACCATTGCGGGAGTTCCTTCCGCCAGCAATTTTCCGCCGTGTATGCCTCCTCCGGGACCTAGATCGATGACCCAATCGGCTGCGGCGATGACATCGAGCTGATGTTCGATGACGAGCACAGTATGGCCAGCATCACAGAGTTTTTGAAAGGCTAGTAGGAGTTTTTGAATGTCGCCAAAGTGCAAACCAGTGGTCGGTTCATCGAAGAGGTAGAACGTTTGGCCAATGGCTGGCTTGGCGATCTCTACGGCTAGTTTGAGTCGCTGAGCTTCCCCACCTGATAGAGTCGTGGCCGATTGCCCCAGTGTCACATAGCCTAGACCTAGTTCGTGTAGAACGTTGAGCAATCGGTGGATTTTTGGCACTGGTTGAAAAATAGCGAGTGCTTCATCCACACTGCACGCCAGAATATCTGCGATGCTTCTGCCTTTGTATAAAATTTCTAGTGTTTCACGATTGAAGCGTTTGCCGAGACAGGAACTACATGTCACCCAAGCATCGGGTAAAAAGTGCATTTCAATTTTGATTCTACCCGCTCCTTCACAATGTTCGCAGCGACCACCGCGCATATTAAAACTAAAACGTCCCACGGCATAACCGCGCTGCCGCGAAATCGGTAATTTGGTGAACAAATCACGAATGAGATCAAAAAGCCCGGTGTAGGTAGCAGGGTTAGATCTCGGACTTTTGCCAATCGCACTTTGATCTACGATGACAATTTTGCTCAACCATTCTGTTCCCTCGAGGCCTGCGTGGCGACCTGGTGCTTCACCGTTGCGGGTAAATTTTCGCATCAACGAACGTGCTAAAACATCTTCGGCAAGTGTCGATTTGCCACTGCCGCTGGGTCCCGTAAGGCAGACGAATTTTCCTAACGGAATTCGTAGGTCGAAGCCATTCAAGTTGCGCTCGCTTACCTCCTTTACGACCAACCATTGACCATCAGCAGATACATTTCTGCGCGGGGAAAATTCTCGTTTTTCCAAAAGCCATGAAGCAGTAGGTAGCGCTGATAATTGTTTGAGTGTGCCAGCGCCGAGGATTTCACCGCCTTCTTTACCTGCGCCGGGTCCCATTTCGATAATCCAGTCGGCAGCGCGGATTACCGCTTCATCATGTTCTACAACTAACACCGTATTGCCAATATCTCTCAATCTTTGTAACGCATGGATCAGGCGTGCCGTGTCGCGCGGGTGAAGGCCGATGCTCGGCTCATCTAACACATACAATACTCCTGAAAGCCCTGCTCCTAATTGCGAGGCTAAGCGGATGCGCTGTGCTTCGCCACCAGATAATGTACCACTCGAGCGATTTAAGGCGAGGTAACCGAGTCCCACATCTAACAAAAATCCTAGTCGTTCATAAGTATCGTTGATCACACGATTGACGATGGATTTTTTTTCTTCAAGCAAATGAACTGTTTTTAGCCAATCGTAGGCTTCCTCCACTGGCAGTGCGCAAAATTCTTGAATGCCTAGCCATTGTTGATTCGCACCCACTACTTTTACAGAGAGAAGCGATTTTTTCAAACGAGCTCCTTGGCAAATGCGGCAAAGTCGGTGTGCCATCACGCGTAGCAATCGACGTCTAGCAGATTCAGATTTTACTTCGCGCACTTTTTTTTCTGCCTCATCGCATAGGCCGTCGATTTGTTTCTTTTGTGACTTTTTCTCAGCGCCTACTTTCCAGCCAGTTTCAATTTCTCCTCCGTCTAATAAAATGCTGCGTGCTGATTCGGGTAAATTTTTCCAAGAAATATCTTCCGCTAGAGATAACATCCTCAATACGGCTGATGCTTCTCGTTTGAATTGTGTTTCGCGTGGGCCTCCGGGTTTCCACCAACCACTCACGGCACCTTTGAGAACGGCTGCATTTTCATCTGCGATCAGTAAGCTTGGATCGCAATACATTTCCGTGCCCAATCCTTCACAGGCTTCACAAGCGCCAAGGTGGGAATTATAGGAAAAATGGCGTGGTGAAATTTCACCGATCACAAATCCTGTTTTCGGGTTGCGATAGCTAGTTTGAAAGGAAATTTCTTGCCATTTCTCCTCTCCTGCTGGCATGAGCAATACGTGAGATTCAGCGCCGCACAATCGCAAGCTGGCTTCGATGCTATCTGCCATTCTTGATTCTACGCCTGCACGAAGAATGAGACGATCGACGACGATTTCTACGCTGTTTACGTCTGTGACGCGGTCGGCCTCTTCGATGTCGATCATTTCACCGTTGACCCTTACTCGGACATACCCTTGTCTGCGAAGATCGGCTAATAGAGTAGCCATGTCCGATAGCTGGCCTTTTTCCACGGGAGCAAGAATGACGATTTTTGTGGATTCAGGATGATCGAGCAATGATTGCACGATGTCGGCCGAGCTCATGCGCTGGAGTTTTTCCCCTGTCTGCGGATCATGCGGCACTCCAATAGCGGCCCACAATACCCGAAGATAATCATAAATTTCAGTTGCGGTAGCGACTGTTGATCGTGGATTTAAGCCACCGCTGCGTTGCTCGATGGCGATCGCAGGACAAAGGCCATCGATGCCATCCACATCAGGTTTTTCCAATTGATCCAAAAATTGTCGCGCATAAGCGGACAGAGATTCCACATAACGCCGCTGTCCCTCAGCGTAGAGAGTATGAAACGCCAACGATGATTTTCCACAGCCGCTAGGCCCCGTGATCACCACAAGTTTCCCTTTCGGAATATCTACCGAAACATTGCGCAAATTATGCTGGCGAGCACCTCTGATACGAATCACGTCCACACCCCCACTTAATACTTGAATATTCATTCTGGAAACGAAAAACTCCGCGACCGCATGTCAGAACCTATTTCCTCTCCTTCCGCCGATACCGCAAAGCACATCGCCCTCATTGCCCAAGAAAGCAACATTTCCGTTCATAGCGTAGCAGCTACTGCCAAACTCATTGCTGAGGGAGCCACCGTTCCCTTCATTGCTCGTTACCGAAAAGAAGCCACAGGTGAACTTGATGAGGTGCAAATTACCACCATCCGCGATTCTATGTTGCGCTTAGTTGATCTCGATTCTCGCCGCACTGCGATCATTAAGTCGCTCGAAGAAAGAAATCTACTCACTCCTGAATTACAGAAAAAAATTCTGCAATGCGCGACGATGACTTCCCTAGAGGATGTTTTTGCTCCATTTCGCCCAAAACGTCAAACCCGCGCCACGAAAGCAAAAGAACGAGGTTTAGATGGGCTCGCTACATTTCTGTTAGAAAATCAAGGGGCGCATCAAGTCGAAACGGAAGCCGAGAAATACGTCGATCCAGCGAAAGAAGTCACCACCGCCAGCGAGGCTCTGGCTGGAGCTCGCGATATTATTGCTGAAATCGTCGCCGATGAGCCAGCGTTGCGTGGTTCTGTACGTAAGCTTTATGAGGCGGAGGCGATCATTTCTTCAAAAATTATGTATGGCAAAGAAGAGGATGCAGATGCAGCGAAGTTCCGCGATTACTTTGATTGGTCAGAGCCATTGCGCTCCATTCCTTCGCATCGTTTATTAGCGATTCGACGCGGTGAAAAAGATGGATTTCTCCTGATGCGTGTCGAAATTCCGTTAGAAAGAATCACAGGTGCAGGTAATCCACTTTTTGTCACGGGACACGGAGCCGCTGCGGAGCAGGTGCGTCTTGCAGTGGAAGATGGCTGCAAGCGTTTGCTGATGCCATCGATGGAAACAGAAATGCGCTTGCAATCGAAAAAAATTGCGGATGCTACGGCGATTCAAGTCTTTGCAGATAATATGCGTGAGTTATTGTTAGCTTCGCCGCTGGGACAAAAGCGCATTATCGCGATCGACCCAGGTTTCCGCACTGGCTGTAAAACAGTAGTATTAGACGCGACCGGCACTCTTCTTCATCACACGGTGCTGCAGATCACCGCTGGATCAAATACGCAACAATACGAATCTGCCAAAGAGCTGCTCACGCTGATTGCGAAATACAAAATCGAAGCGATCGCCATCGGTAACGGCACAGCTTCGCGCGAGTCAGAATTATTTTGTCGAAAACTCAATTTGCCGTCATCTATCGCGATTGTGATGGTCAATGAGGCTGGCGCTTCTATTTACTCAGCCTCTGATGTGGCGCGTGAGAAATTTCCTGATCTTGATCTAACAGTTCGTGGTGCCATTAGTATCGGTCGACGTTTGATGGATCCCTTGGCCGAGTTGGTGAAAATTGACCCCAAAGCCATCGGCGTCGGACAGTATCAGCACGATGTTGATCAGCGCGCGCTCAAAGCGGCGCTTGATGACACCGTTGTAAGTGCGGTGAACGCCGTTGGCGTGGAGCTGAATACAGCATCGAAGGAATTGTTGCAATACGTCTCTGGCCTCAACCGAGCACTGGCGGAAAACATCGTGGCGCATCGTACGGCAAATGGTCCATTCACCTCGCGCGAAGCCTTAAAGAAAGTGCCACGCTTGGGCGATAAAGCATTCGAGCAAGCCGCAGGTTTCCTGCGTGTTGCTGATGGACAACATCCGTTAGATTCATCTGCCGTTCACCCAGAGCGTTACGCCGTGGTGGAAAAAATGGCAAATGATCTCGGTTGCACATTGCACGAATTACTAACAAAACCGGAACTGCGGCAGCGCATCAAAGCGGAAAAATATGTCACGAGTGAAGTGGGGCTTCCTACCTTGCGCGACATCATCGATGAGCTTGCCAAGCCAGGACGTGACCCAAGGAAACAATTCGAGCTATTTTCATTTGCTGAAGGAGTAGAGAAAACATCCGATTTAAAAGTAGGAATGAAACTCCCCGGCATTGTTACGAATGTTACTGCGTTTGGTGCCTTTGTTGACATTGGCGTGCATCAAGATGGCTTGGTGCATGTTAGTCAACTCAGCGATACTTTCGTTAGAGATGCGAGTGAAGTTGTCAAAGTGGGACAAAAAGTACAGGTCACCGTTACCGAAGTTGATCTTGAGCGCAAACGCATCGCGCTAAGTATGAAAAGCAAACCAGACATGGAGCGCCGAAGTGGTGGTGGCAACAGTGAGCGCGGCGGAGGTGGTAATCCACAACAACGACGCGATTCTCGTCCTGCGCAACCTGCCGCTGGCAATGACTGGTTTAGCCAAGCGATGCAACAGGGTAAGAAGAAGTAGATTTTTTGTCATTCATTTGCTTGACCTGTGATCGGCAGTTGATTATCATCTGTCATACAAATTGTCATCATGCGCATTTTACTCACTACATGTAGTTTTCAAGATACCCCGGGACCTCATCATCAGTTGCTTGCAGCGCAGGGATATGAAGTCGTTTGTGAACGTGGTCCGCTTTCTGAGGCGAGGATGTTAGAATTGGCGGGTGACTTTGATGCGTTTCTCTGCGGAGATGATACGATCACCCGCGCTGTGTTAGATCGCAGCGGCCCGCGATTGAAGGTGATTTCTAAGTACGGCATTGGTCTTGATAAAATTGATCTTGCCGCCACTAAGGAAAAAAAGATTCCAGTGATGTTTACTCCGGGTGTGAATCATACGACGGTGGCAGAGCATACTTTTTGTTTATTGCTGGCTTTAGTCAAAAATCTTATTCCTAGTGTAGAGGCTACTCGCAAGGGTGAGTGGCTGCGTCTTACGGGACATGAGTTATGGCAAAAGAAAATCGGAGTCATTGGACTCGGGCGCATTGGTCAAGAAGTGATCATCCGCGCGAAAGCCTTCGGCATGGAAGTTCACGGGCAAGGAAATTTTTGGCCGACTGAATTTTGCGAACAGTATGGCGTGATTCGACATGAGACAGCGGATTCCATTTTTGGCGCATGTGATATCATCAGTCCTCACACCAAGCTAACGGCCGAGACCAAGCACTTGATCAATCGTCATCGTCTGGCGCTGATGCCAAAGGGTGCAGTGATCGTTAATACTGGACGAGGGGAACTAGCGGATGCTTCTGCGATCATTGAGGCATTAGACTCCGGTCACCTAGCGGGCTATGCGACTGATGTGATGGAGCAAGAACCACCTGTCGCAGATGATCCACTGTTACGCCATCCTAAGGCGATCGTAACGGCGCACGTAGGTTCACGCACTTTTGAAAGTGTTCCCCGTCAAGCGATGAAGTCGCTGAATAATTTGATCAATTTTCTGAATGGTTCTGGCGAGGTGTTTTGCGCGAATGGAGTGGTGCCTTCTGCTGAATCGTGACTTTTTCTAAATAACTATTATGAGTCTAGTAATTAAGCCAGCCAGTGAATGTGCCTATGATATTTTATCCTTAGGTGAAATTATGTTACGTCTCGATCCCGGTGATGGTCGCGTGCGTACTACTCGTCAATTCCAAGCATGGGAGGGCGGCGGCGAATACAATGTGGCCCGTGGCATGCGTCGTTGCTTTGGCAAACGTGCTGCGGTGGTGACGGCATTTGCGGAAAATGATGTTGGTCGATTAATCGAAGATTTCATCATGCAGGGTGGTGTCGATACCCGTTTCATTCAGTGGAAAAAATTTGATGGAATTGGTCGTGATGTGCGCAATGGATTAAACTTTACCGAGCGCGGTTTTGGTGTGCGCGGTGCAAAAGGAACGAGTGATCGTGGCAATACGGCGGCAAGTCAGATGAAACCCGGCGATATTGATTGGGATGAGATTTTTGGCAAACATGGCGTCCGCTGGTTTCATACCGGTGGGATTTTTGCGGCTCTATCAGAAACCACTGCGGCAGTGGTGTTAGAGGCCTGCAAAAAAGCCAAGCAATACGGTACGATTGTATCGTATGATTTGAACTATCGTCCCAGCTTATGGAAATCCATCGGCGGACAAGCAAAAGCTCAAGAGGTCAATCGCGAGATCGCCCGCTATGTTGATGTGATGATCGGTAATGAAGAAGACTTTACCGCAAGTCTTGGTTTTGAAGTGGAAGGCGTAAGTGAACATATCACGGGGATCAACGTGGATCATTTCAAAAATATGATCAATCGAGTGGTTGCTGATTTCACGAACTTCCAAGTAGTTGCCACCACGTTGCGTGATGTTCATAGCGCTACGATCAATGACTGGGCGGCGATTTGCTGGCATGATGGGAAATTTTATGAATCCATTCAACGCCCGAAAATGGAAATTTACGACCGTGTAGGTGGTGGTGATTCATTTGCCAGTGGTCTTGCCTATGGCTTCCTTGAGTTCAATAATGCTGGATTGGCGGTCGATTACGGAGCCGCTCACGGTGCTCTTGCGATGACTACGCCTGGTGATACCTCGATGGCGACTGCTGACGAAGTGAAAAAATTAGTTGGCGGTGGCTCTGCCCGAGTCGATCGGTAACTTGCGATTTTATGCAGCTAAAACAAGTGAGCGGAAGCATCTTTTTACGATGCGCGTTTACTTGTTTTAGTTTGTTTTCGTTGGAGGCCGAAGAAAATTCTAACACAAAGCTTGAGCCTTTTGAGTTGTCGTGTAAAGAGCCCGGGACGGTGACGATTTCCTCTGAGGGGAATCAAGCCACAATGTTGATCCGCGGTGGACGAGGCATAGGCCGCGCGACGATACAAGCAGCGAATAAGAAATTTCCTACGAAAGTCATCCTGCGCTACCAGCTTAAGGGCTTGGAGAATTTGGTTCTAACAAAAGGCGAGGTAAAGCTCACAGCATCAGTTTCGAGTTCTGGTGATCATCCTAGATCGCTACTGTTAACTCGCGCTGGCAAAGAACAAGCAGCGTTGACGAAGGAAAGCCAATTCTGGATGACGATCAGCATCTATGATTCTGAGCATAAATTGATCGATACTCTGCCCTCTCAAGATGGCTATTTTCAAATGATCATTCCCCAAGCGCTGCTACAAGGTGAAAATCCGTTAGAAATCGAATGGATTGATTTTTATCGGTAATTTATGGCCTAACCCATTCCCACGTATTCAGTGATCTCGGTGGTAGCGGCAGGGGAGACGGAGTAATTGGAACTTCAGCCAAGGCGTTGCAGTCTTCAGTGGCAGAAGTTCGCCAGTGCTTGGCGTTGACCTTGGAGAAATCTTGTCAGACATCAATGCGGAGAGACGCCTCGCGGTCTTACACATTGACAACATGAGCGACGAGTCGTTTGCCATCGGTAGAAAGGAACGCGGCTGCTTTTACACCTGGTTTGGAAACGCCGGTCGCATGATCACCTGAAATTTCGCATTTGATCACGCGCATTCCTGGAACGAGAACCGAGCACCATTGACGGTAACCATAATAGATACGTGTTTTGTGAAAACTTTTCCTCCAATCGACATGGATTAAAGCCTCTCCGCCATCGCGCGGCGGATAAACCCAATCATAGGCCATCCACACGTTCGCTCCTTGGTTGAATGCCTCGGTCATAGCGAGCCAGTATTCGCCTGCAGAGTTGAGGAGATCGACTGACGAATCCTTGCCGTTGACGCACCACTCGGTAATCCACAAAGGTCTTTTTCCAGCAGCTTTGCGTAGATTGGCGATGCGCTCACCGCGACGGTCGTAGTCGTGGCTGCGGATGATGGCAATCGCACCTGGAGAAACGTGGTCCGCTTGCGGGATCCAACGCGCCGCGGAATCGACGGCACTTAGTGTTTTAGGTCCCACGAGTTTCACACGCGGCACTTCGGGATGAATCCTAGCCATGTTATCTAAGTAAGAAGAAACTTTTCCGATCAAGGCAGCATGGCTTTCTGGGGTGAGACAGTATCCGGGTTGATCATGTGACCAGTCAGGCTAATTGGCGATGCTGAGGTATTCAACGTTGTATCCTGCTTTTTGCATGCGAGCGAGAAAGGCCCAGCAGAACTCGGTAAGTTCAATTTCTGCGCCAGGTTTAATGGTAGCATGGGACTTGCCGCCGGCAGTTTCGGCCCCGTTAGTTTTCATCCATGCGGGCGGAGTATAGAGTGTGGCGTGAAAATGAATTTGTGGATTGCGTTCACGTGCGGCTTTGCAAATGGCGATGGTGTGATCGGTGTAGGCGAAGTTTTTGAGATCAAAGTCAGGTATTTGTGGCTCCGCGTTGTCGTTGACTGGTTCATGATTGTGGCGGATCATGAGTTGAAGAAAATTGGTGCGCACGTCGCGGCACATCGCGTCGTAAAGCGCGCTTTGTTCCGATTGTTTTTTAGTGGTCGCAAGACTTGTGATATGAGCTTCGTAAAAAATCGCCCCGCAGCCTATTCCTTGGAATTCCTGTTGCGGTTGGTTGGGATCTATTTTTAACAATGTTTCCGCATTGATCGATCCGATACCAAAGCCAACGAACAACAGTGCTCGCAGGTTAGCCAAACATGAATGAATGATTTTTTGCAGGTGCTGTTTAGACATGGTTAGTGCGTGTTTAGCAGCTGACAATACACAGGCAGGCGGTGTTTAGCGAGCTGCCACTAAGTCATAGCCGCGCCAATCTTTGATCGTGACTTCGGCGAAACTTCCTACGGGAATGTCATCCGGCACATGCACGGAACCATCGATCTCAGGTGCATCCCATTCAGTGCGAGCTACGCCAGGTTGCTCGACTAATACTTTCACAGCCTTGCCTACTTGCTCTTGATTAACCTCGCTGGCAATACGTTGCAGCGCTTGCATCGAACGGCTCCAGCGCGATTTTTTGGTTGCGTGATGAATGTGTCCATCCATTTTGTTAGCGCGTGTGCCTTCTTCTTTCGAGTAGGAAAATACGCCAGCTCGTTCGAAGCGGAATTCTTCGATGAATTCTAACAACTCGGTGAAATCTTCTTCAGTTTCGCCAGGAAAGCCGACGATGAAAGTGGTGCGAATGCCAAGATTTGGAATCCCTTTTCTCATGCGGCGCAGTAAGTCGCGGATGTAATCGCCCGAGGTGACACGTTTCATGGCTGTGAGCATGCGGTCGGAAATGTGTTGCAATGGGATGTCCACATATTTGGCGACTTTATCACACTGCGCGATGGTTTCGATCAATTCATCACTCCAGTGAGCAGGATGAGTGTAGAGTAGGCGGACCCAAAAATCCCCGGGGATTTCGTTGAGTTCGCGCAGCAATGAAGCGAGCGAGTGCCCTTTACTCGAATCGACGGGTGAGTTTGGCTTTGGACGCGTTTCATCCCAAAGATCCATGCCAAAGTAAGTGGTATCTTGTGAAATGAGATTGATTTCTTTTACTCCAGACGCCACGAGTGCTTTTACTTCCTGCACGACTGAATCTTGGGTGCGCGAGCGATGGCGTCCACGAATTTGTGGAATAATGCAGAAAGTGCAGGTGTGATTGCAGCCCTCAGCAATTTTCACATAGGCAAAATGGTCTGGTGTCAGACGCATGCGTGGTGTCGAATAATCGGGAATGTACTGTGGTTTGAGCGTAACGAAATCTCGCGGATCATCGGTGGCAGATGGTCCTTCGGTTTTCTGCACTTCAGCATCGTTTTTCTTACCTAACAAATTCTCAATGATCGGCCCCACTTTAGTGATTTGGTCCAGACCAATAAAGGCATCTACCTCCGGCATGATTCCAGGCAAGTCTTTGGCAAAACGCTGTGATAGACAGCCAGCCACAATGATTTTTTGACGCGAACGCTCTTCATTTTCTGCCCGATCTTTGACTGCTTCAAAAATCGCATTGACCGACTCTGTTTTCGCCATGTCGATGAACGAGCATGTATTAATGATAAGTACATCAGCGAGTTCCGCATCAGGCGTCAGCAACATGCCTGATTGCGCCAGATGCCCGATCATTACCTCGGAATCGATGAGATTTTTTGCGCAGCCTAGAGAAATGAGTCCAACAGTCGTTTGCATAGTGGGTGGGTATGATACATGAAATGAATCAGAATGAGAAACAGAAAATAAAAAAAACGGGCAAATATGCCGAAAAACCAGCAAATTTGCCCGATATGAAATGGTATAACGATGATTATTTCACCGTTATGGTGCCATTCATCACTCCGAAGTGTCCTGGGAATGTGCAGATGAAAGGATAAACACCAGCTTCGGTGGGGGTGAATTTGATGGTTTCAGATTCGCCTGGGCCTAGGACTTTGGTGTGAGCGCTCACGGCAGCTTTAACTTCCGCATCCTCTGAAACATAATCAGTGGCTTTTGCGGTCATGCATTTCATGGCGATGGTAGGAGCAACGGTGCCTGCCTTCAAGATGACCAGATTGTGGCCCATAGCTTCCTTAGGTAGTTTGCCAATGTGCTTGAAGGTAATTTCCATTGTCTCTCCTACTTTTCCTTCGAGTACTTTGGTGCTAAACTGCATTTGGTCGTTTCCAGTGACTTCGACTTTTACAGGGTCGGCAGCAGAAACGAAGCCAGTGAAAGGTAGGGCGAATAGTGCGGCGGATAGTGCAAATTGTTTCATATTTTGTAATTTGATACGCCGATAAAATGCATGAGCTCTGAGAAAATGCAAACAAATCAGCACAAATTTTTACATTTTTTCCACAACGTGGGGGTAGGGTAAGTCTCCACTAATATTATTGTCACAGGATCGTTATTATTGGTATGATAACAATTGTGAGTGAGAAAAAGCCAGAGATTGAAGCGCCAACGGACGAACAGCGCGCCTTTGCAGCGCAGCAGCAGATCCGCGATGTGATTTCCCGAAATGGTGATCGCAAGAAGGCCAGGAAGATTGCTGAAAAGTTAATTCCGGGGCGCGAGGGGCAATGGGACGCACTTAGACAAGGTGGCAAACAAGCTCAGACCTTAGAGCAGCGACGTAGGCGGACGCGGGTCATCATCGGACTTTCCCTTATGTTTCTCTCGCTTGGCGGATTATTATTGCCGCACTATTTGCCACAAGTTTCAATGTTGGTGGCCCTAGCGCCCTTTACCATAGGCATCTACTATTTCACTAAGGGGATTGAATGAAACAGGCCAGAACATGTTGGCGTGCTAGCTCAGAACAGTGGCACGTTTAGCGATCTGCGACAAAATGCACTACGGTTTTGTCTCCATCGCGATGGATCACAGCGATGTAGGCGCATGGTTCTTCCGGTTTGAGAGTGCGGACTTTTTCGCTTGGAAGTTTCACTGATAGAACAGCAGCATCGATCTTGCCCATGTCCTTTTCCGCCATGCTTTCGATTGTGGCCTCTTGATCATTCGCAGACAAAGTAATTTTTTCTGTCGTGAGATTGATGATACGAAGCGCGTTTTTGTTTTCTTGCGGTTTGCTATCAATGACGTGCCATGTGGGCATTTCACCTTTGAGAAAGAGCACGGCAATTTTGCCGATTTTGCTAGTGTCCACTGTTACCAAGCTAGATTTCTCTTGATTCCACTGCAACGTTGCTGGCTTTGCCGGTAGCGAAAAAGTGCCGCTATTCGCGCCGTGTTCTAGCGGAAATACTTGGGAAACAGCTTGGCATTTTACTTCTATGGAAACTTTTTCTTGGCGCGCGAGATGAACGACATTCAGAGTTCCTGCCTTTGCGGAGACGATGCAGAATAGAGTGATGAAATAGATGATGGATTTCATATGCGTGTTATTTTTCTTTCTTTTTCATCCACGGCGGGAGTTCTTGTTTTTCGTTGCGCACGAGTAATGAGCAGTAATTGCCTTTGTGGTCGGTGCCTAACAATAAATAGTAGGAGCCTTTTTCTTGCGATCCAGCGCAGCTTCCGATTTCACTTTTATCATGCGTCACTTTGAATGCTCCACCATTCCACCCAGCTATTTCTTGAGTGCCGAAAAGTGGCAAGCGCAGCACGTTCGGTCCTACGTCGAATCTTTCATCTGCGGGGCATAGCGACATTGCTTTGAGATAGTATCCTTTTGTTAGCTCGAATGGTTCACATTTTTTTATGCGAACTGAGGGTGGAATTTCTTTGTCATCTTTATCCTTCTTTTCGCCAATTTGCTGAAGAAAAATTACATACAGGCTGCTGACATTTGCCGTCACTTTGATCACACCGTTGGCAGGTTTATAGCCCTCAATCTCTAAGGTCATCGGATGCTCTCCCGCAGGAACGATGAACCAACCAGTTGATTCTACGCCATTCAATCCTCCTGGCACCAAATCTTTTCCCATGATGGAAATCTTGCATTTTTTATCGCTCGGCACAATGTTCGCCACGTTAAGAAATCCTTGTTCTGGATCTTGTGCATGGAGTTTAGTGACACTTAGACAAAGCGAGAAAATACACAGTGTGATTCGTCGGATGTTAGAGAGATTTTTCATAGATACTTTTGATGAGTAATGGCTTGTTTGCGAGAATGGCTCCGGTGGCATCGCGCTGTGGTTCGATCTTAATGTAAAATTCACGAGAGCGGCTTCCTAATACCATACCGGTTTTATCAACGGCCTGACCAGCTACGATGATGCGAAAGGTTTTGCTTTGGAAGGTGACGAGGTTGCTAACGCGTTGGAATAGTTCTTCGCGCCCAGCATCGTCCCAGGTGTCATCTGGTTGCTGTGCTGCGGGGTATTGTTCACGACTGCCGAAAAATGGTTCTGTGTCGGCGACGGGCGTAGTGTAGTTCCGTGCCGTAGTTGGATTTTTGCGAGCGAGTGTGATATCTGACAAGCTACGAAGTGGAAATCTGTTTCGCGTATTGATGATCACATCAGCAAAACGGTCACCAATAATTGTATCTTTCGGTGGGAAAAGTGCAGCGCGAGTCGGATCGAGATTGAGTGTTTGGCCAGCGACGATTGTGCGCAAAACTTCACGTGGAGCTGTATTGATATTGATTTTTGTTAGATCCACCACAGTTGTTTGCGGTTTGACGAAAAATAGATCCATCAACTGCGCTGCGCGTTGGCCTTCGGAATCAAATTTTCCATATTCAGGTCGGCCAACGGCGAGCGAAATCCCACCTCCCGACGAGCTTGAGGCTGTCGTGGTGTTGAGTTCTACTTTTGACCATTGAGCTGGATCGAACACATTGCCCATTTCACCGATGGAATTAAGGCGTGTGGCATTGGATATTTGCGCCAGAGCCATGTTTGGTTGATTGGCTGGAGGAATGCAGGCTGTTGGTAGTTTAGTGTCGGAACCTGGGACTGTGCCCACAGTCGATTCGGAACCGCGATCTGGCCAACGGGTGATTCTCACTTCTCGATAGTTGGTATTGCTAATTGTCGGTTTAAGGGCACGTCCGCCCCAATTACTATTCGCATCGTAGTTATTTGGGAAAATGGGTGCAGTGATGTAGTATGAGGCACGGGGGTCGCCATGTTGGCCGATGCTGTGATCGTGCGCGGGAGATGCGTTGCCTTTCCATTTTGCTCTAGCCGTGCCTGGCTGCAGCGTGCCGCTCGTTCGTGTGACATTACCTCGTGCCCAGTCCACCAATCTGGTGTTCCATCTTAGTCGATAGGTGCTCGTGCTGGTGTCAGAAGGAAACTCTAAGGTACTCGGGGGGAATGCTCCCACAGGAAAGGTATAATCTTTGAACCCGCATAAATAAACGCCAAAACCGTTAGGTGGAATTGTTACTGTTTGAGGCGCATGAGTAACGGAAGTAAAAGGCGCACTAGCGGCTGGTGGGATTTTAATAACGTGTTTGTTGTCATTCTCTAATGCAAATGATCCAGAGATTGTTTGGTTGGATGGATTCCATAATTCTACGTAAGTGGTAACGCGAACGGTTACAACGGTACTTGTAGCGCCTGTCCATTCATAGCGATCGAATAATTCATTCACGAATGGATAGCTATCGACGCCGCGAAATCCCGTGCCGATGGTAGCATCAGTATCGGCATCTGCATAATCGATGATGCTTGCGGCGATGGTTTTGACATAATCTTCGCTTGCGGGGAATCCACCTTTGCGCAGATCAAACTGAGGCAGGTTGTTTTTGATGTGATTCGTGATTTCGTCGACGCTGCGCTTCGTGATCAAATCGTTCAAATCTTTCATCGGTTGCCCAGCATCGCGGTATCCGAAACCTTGAGGAATTAGAGGCATTTGGTTGACGCTCTTGGGTAGGCTGTAGGTGATGAATGGTTCGATTTTATCTGCGTCTGCGGTCGGTAACACCATCCGGGTGCTAGCAGAGCTTCGCAGGTTAGCGCGCTCTAGGACCAGTTTGTCTTCAGGACCTACTGCGTCTTTATCGATCCTGTTATTGAAAATGGTGAACAATCCGACTTCAGCGGGGCTAGCGGCTAGCAGTCGTTCCTGAGAGCCAGCATTTGCTCCATCAAGACGCCCAGAAAGATCTTCCACCCACCATGCATAGCGCATAGTATAAGGTGAGTTAGGATCGGGTAATTCTACCCATTTGGCTCGCGGAACGTTTCGATCGTTTTTTGCTAGCCGACTTGTCCAATCGATGGTGTAAGAATTGAGAGCAGCTTTGATCGAGGTTGCATCCAGCACACCAGTTCCCGCAGTGACTTCTTTTAATCCACTGACAAAAGGTAATACGCGCCAATTTTTTTGGTGTTGTCGTATTGTGCTCCAAAGGTGAAAAATTGTTCGCGCTCAGGAGTGTTTGACGTCGCGGAAAGCAGTGGAGTTCTCGGATCATCGATGCGGAAAACCAAGGTGTCATCGCGACTGGCGATCGGGGAGATGGTGGCAATGGCATCAGCGAGTCCGCTTTGCAAAGCCATGTCAGCGCGTGCCGCATCGGAGTAGGAACGCGCTGTTTTTCGTTCTAAGATTAGCAGTGAAAGTAGCCCCACTAGCATGAGCATCAATCCCGCAACAGCGAGGATCGTCATGGGCAACGCAAATCCGCGTCGCTTCATCGAAGAAATGGGGAAATTTGTCACACTCATGGCGTCAACGAAATGTTATGCACGAAGCGTTTTACGGCCTCGCGCTGTTGTGGAATGGTGGATGTCGCCAGTGCGGTCCATGCGGCGGTGGTGAGTAGACGTTGTGCTGATAAATCGTCGGTGATTTCTAAGGTTAGTTCTAACAACGACGGCGCGTTGTTACTGGTGGGTAGCCAAGCAGTCATGGTTCCTGCAGCGTTACGTTGTTGCGCGTTGATGCGAAAGGCTACGACATTGTATAACACTACTTCGTCGACAGTGGGGTCAGTGGTGGGAAAAGCGGCCGTGAGTCCAGCTTTGATAAGTAATTGAGTCTGCTCGGGATTAAGACTGCGACGGAACAATTTGGGAGATTCACCTTTTCTCCCATCAGCGGTAAATGCGATGTAGTAAATCGAAGCAGTAAGATCTCCCGTTGTTGAGATTTCATCAATCGAGTTAGATCTGATAAAGGCGATGCTATCTCCAGTCGGATTACTCTGATAGAAAAATTTGGTATCAGCTACCCGCGATGTGAGATCACTTTGGAAATAGTGTAAAAATGCCCGCGTATCAGAAAGCGTTGTTACCTTCCTCTGGGATAGACGATAATTTGTGCTGCTCTGACCTACTAATGAGAATAGACCGAGCATCAAAATTGAAGTGATGGTCATTGCGGTGAGTAATTCGATGAGCGAAAAACCACTAAGCTTTTGTTTTTGTGGTCGGATCATCATGGCGAGGTCTGTCGGGGGATCAGCAGGGTGAAAACATTACGATTGCGTTTTGTCGCCATCGCTTTGGCAGAGTTTTCGACGGAAATAATCACTCTGCTGAGGTTTCTTTCCGTTGTTGTGAGATTATTAGGGGTAGTTCCTATGCCGTAAACACTTACCAAGTAGGATGCCCGTTGATTCGTTGATCCATTGGTATATTCTTGAGGAGTGCCAGTTTGAACAAAAGCACCGTCGTTATCGTAGAGCAGTACTATCGGGCTAGTAGCAGTGCCAAAATCAGGAAACATTGGTTTCGTGGGGAAAGTGATCGTCACGCGATCATTCCAGCTATCGATCAGCTGTCTCTGCACGTCTTGCGCCAGCCAAGCAGAGCGTGTATCGGCCTCTGCGCTGATGCGTGTTTTGGAGCTTTGCGAGGTAGCTGCTACAATCAAAGGAACAGCAAAAGCGATCACGCCAAGAGCAATCACCGCTTCCATCAGCGTGAGACCGCGACGGAGTGATTTTTTTTGATTGCTGAATGATATGTTCATTATGGTTCGATCAATCGGGCTTTTCCGGAGATTCGGTTGATCTGCAGGATGTCATACGAAACTTTGCTGTCATTTTTTTCGGTAGCTTTCACTGAGCCACCAGAATTACTGCCTAAGCCGAGTATGATTTCGATGGTTTGATTAGCGGGAAAAACAATTTGTCCATTGGGTGCAAATACGACAAAACTTCCGGTGATATTTTTTCCAGCAATCGTCGACGAAATTTTCGTTGTCTGTTCCATGATGGTCGTTCTAGCGAAGCCGCTGGAGGCCTGATTTAAGATCATCACTGAACCAGGGATTTTTTCCCATCGCTGAAGCACTTTGGTGACTGCGTAGGCGTTTTTGGTTACATCAACGGGATCTGTTTTCCATGTGACCTCCGCGATTCCTAACATTTTTCCACCGATGTCATTTCCTGCAATGTAATCGGGAAAGATTACCGCAGTACTTTGCCCCGTCGCGATGGCGTTAGATCTCGCTCGCATCAAATGACCTTTAACTAATTCACGTGTCGCTTGGCGTGCTCGCGCGCTAGTTTTTACAAATGCCGGTGCTGCGATGCCTATAAGAATTAGCAAAATCACCATGACGACCAACATTTCGACGAGAGAAAACCCGCGATGCAGCAGAGCCGCACGGGCGCACTTGTGGCTTTTCTTCGGGGGAATAGTTGAGAAAACAAGCATGGTATCGACTTCCTGACAGCAAGATTAATGCCAGCACGATGTAAATACGAAAATTGATAAAGCGCAACTGAAAATTTCGTGATGAAACTGTCACAATAGCCTGAACTATATACCACTAAAGGGAAATCCCGAAAAAATCTTTCATGACCTGCCGGTAAACTTCGCGTTTGAATTCGGGCAACCATTCGAGATCAAATTCCGTCGGTTCGATCCACCGGTATGCGGAAAACTCCTGTGGCTTTTGATTCACATTGATCGGCGGAGCAGTCGGGAGAATCTGACAGAGATAATATCGTTGCTCCTGACCGTGGTAACCATGCTTTTTTTGTTTTTTCTGGCGCGCTTCGGGTGGGTAAATATAGCGATAGCCATCAGCGTGGCGCAGCACTTCATAATGCTGAGGGAGAAGTCCAATTTCTTCACTAACTTCTCGTGCCAACGCTTGTTCTAGCGTTTCTCCAGGATCGACACCACCTTGAGGAAATTGCCAAGCCCCACGAAAAGTCGATCGTTCACAGACCAAGAGTTGCCCTTCTGGTCTGACAAATAATGCTGCAACATTTGGTCGAAATCTAACCACATGCAAATAATAAGTATATCTTAATTAATTTGCAACCCTCAACTTCACTCTTTTGCAAAAAAATGACAAAATTACTAGTCAGTTAGTGTTTCCTGTGTCACTATCTCATCACTATGAAAAACATCATATGCACTTTATTCTTGATGGTGGCTACCTTAGTCCACGGGCAAGATCCTACAGATACTTCTTCTACTAGCAAAACGACTGATCCTGCTAAAAAGCAAGAAGAGCTAGAGGCTCGCATCAAGGAGCTAGAATCTCCGGGCAACAATCGTTTCTGGCAGGGTAATATCAATGGTGATGAAATCATGGTGGCTGTGGATCGCATCGGATCAATTAGTCGTGCCACATATGTGCTTAATGGTTCCGTTATTGTTCATGAAGTGGTGATTGATACGCTCGGCGGTCAATCTCTTACGAAAATTTATTGCTTCACTCCTATCACTGACGGCATGGCCGCGAATGGTTTGACCAAGGTTGTCGACCGTGCCCGTGATCTTGTTGACAATCAAGCAGCTCGTGCGGGCACTAAAGTGCATCAAATGGTCAACAAAACATCTGATTCCGTCCGCGCTCATAGTGTCGAGTTTCAATTGCAAACGGTGCAAGAGATCGATGCCCTCTATGGTAGTTTGAAAGCTACATGGATTACAGGGAAAGGACGTGTTTTCACGATCAAATGATGTCTGCCCCGATTCTCTCTCGTCTATCGGATCCCGCGCCTTTGGAGGATGATGTAACTCTGGTAATGCGCAAAGCAATGCGCGGTATGGGCTTGGATATTGCCGCCCTCGCTGCAGAGTCCACTGTTTCTGTTGCTGAAATCGAACGTTTTTTAGGCGGAAATTTTTCCTGTGATATGGCCCGTGCGGTCGCTCCTAGTCTTGGCTTGAATGCTGATGCGATGGCGACTCTGCCCGTGTATCGTCCGAATGTGCCGATCATGCATAGCGTCTCACGATTAGTCCTGCCTTTCGAAAAAGATCAAGTCAATGCCTGGCTCATCCGTGATGAGGATCAAGCATTGTTATTTGACACAGGTTATTTGCCTGATTCGGCGGCGACACTAGTGTCATTATTAGGTGCGGCAGATTTGAACCTTTTCCTCACTCATGATCATCGCGATCACGTGGGTGGCATTGCCGCCTTGCGGCCGATTTTAAAGAAACAGCACATGGTGCCGTTGGGTCAAACAGTTTCGTTAGGTTCGCTTCAGGTGAAATGCATTGATCTTGCTGGTCATTGCATTCCATCGTGGGGCTATGTGATCGAAGGGTTGAGCCGGGTAATTTGCGTCACGGGTGATGCTCTTTTCGCTGGCTCCATCGGCGGTTGCGCTGACCAATTCACCTATCAAATGGCACTGCGAAATATTCGTCAGCACGTTCTCTCTCTGCCTGGTGACACAATCTTGCTGCCTGGTCATGGTCCCGCGACAACTGTGGCGCAAGAATTGCGACGCAATCCATTTGTCTCAGGAAAAACGGCAAAGCCGGCTCCTGAAGAAGAGGTGAATCCGATGAAGAAACGTTCAAATTTCTTCTAACGTATGTTGTCCGATCTGCTGTCGCTTTTTCGAAGAATTCGCCTTATGCAAAAACTTGAGTGACTGGTTTGCCTTTGTTGCCAATCGTAAAGGGACGACCGCTAGGGCTCACGACTACTTTTTCGATGGGTAGTCCGCAGGCTAGCGCCACTGTGGCATGAAGATCACCCACTGTGACGGGGTCTTTTTCTACATGCCCACCGGCAGCATCACTTGCGCCGTGAACGTAGCCACGTTTTGCCCCGCCACCTGCGATCACGGAAGAGAATACCAACGGATGGTGCCCGCGGCCGCTGCCGTCAAATTCTGGTTTGCGACCAAATTCAGTTGCTACCACCACCATAGTGCTATCGAGCAATCCACGAGCATCAAGATCACTGATGAGCGCTGCGAATGCAGTATCAAATTCGGCACCGCGATCTTCCATGCCGCCTTCGATGTCTTTGTGCATATCCCAACCGCCGCTCTCTACTTCGATGTAACGGACGCCGCCTTCGACTAAACGCCGTGCCAACAAGCAACCCTGACCGAAACGGTTTTTGCCATATTTTTCTCGTAGCTCATCAGGTTCATTGTTGAGGTCGAAGCACTGGAGATCTTTGCCTTTCATCAAGCGCAGTGTGCTTTCATAAAAATCGTTATACGCAATGACGCTCGGATCGTTTACTGATTCGGTGAACTTGCCATCGATATCGCGAAGCATCGCAAGGCGTTTTTGCATTACCGTAGAATCTGCTTGGTTGATCGCATTTTTGAGCCCTTCATCGGGATCAAGAATGGGCAATGGACTCATCGTGGCAGGAAAAAAACCATTGCCGTGGTTCGATGGTCGGTTAATGCAAACACTACTTGGCAAAGTAGCGTGGCTAGCACCAAGGTAGTTATGGGCCCATGCGCCTAGCGTAGGGTGGACGATAGTACCTCGTTTTTCAAAACCTGTGCGCATTAGGTATCTAGCTTGTTCATGCACGCCTACTTTGGCTGTCATGCTGCGAATCACCGTGATTTTGTCAGCGATTTTTGCCGTTTGTGGCAGAAATGACGAGATTTGAAAGCCTGCTTTTGTGCTCACCGCCGAGCCTGGTCCTTTGGAGGCACCAGTTTTCGGGTCGAAGCTGTCAATTTGACTAAGTCCGCCAGAGAGTTGCAGCATGATGACAGCTTTTGCTTTGGCAGTTCCTGGATTCACGGCATTGGCAGGTGCGGCTTCGGCGGCACCTAGGTTTTGCCCAGGAATGAATGGCAGCAAGCTAATGCCAAATGCTGATTTAGCTATGCGCTCAACAAACAGGCGTCTTGTTACTTCATTCAATTTTGTGTGATCTGACTTCATAATTTTTTCTGTTAGGTGACGTTGTAACTTATGGAATGAAAAGAAACTCGCGCGTATTTAAAAGGACCCACGCGATATCGGAAAGTGTTAGGCCGTTTTTTAATGCATCAACGGCTTTGGCGGTTTCTGCGGAACTAGGTGCACGCCCGAGGAAGCTTAGATAGAGTGAAGATACTTGATCTTCCGATTTCTCTGCATTAGCGGCATTTCGCAATGCGAGTGAATTTTTGGTGATCATTTCCTGCACCGGTCCATTCATTAGTTGCAGTAACTGTGGCACGCTACCATCGACTGTGTTGGTGTCAGATACCATTCGATCACTTTGACCAAACAAACGCAGAAAGTGATTCTCAGGAGCTGGTTGTTGAATCTCGCTCGCTCTTGCGAGTAATAATCCTGATCGATATTGGGGTACGCCCCCTTCGTAAAACGAAGCGAGTGCTTTGGGGTTGCCACCGCCTTTTTTGCCGCCACTTCTCGCTGCCATGCCACTTTTTTTCATTTCATCGATGACTGATTGCACAGCGTCTAAAGTGATTTGATTATCGGCTAGATCGGTTTTTTGAAGGTCATCGCCGCGGCGTAGTAAACAGTTGTCTGCTTCGTCGCCAGTAGTAAGTGTGACGATGGAATCCCATACTTGTTCCGCGCTCATGCGGCGAATGATCGGGCCTTGGAATCGATAGGTCTGCGGATCCTCGGGCATTTTGCTCGCTAGACGTTGGTAGGCGGCGGTATGAAACAGAATGCGCTGAAACTCACGCATGTTAAATTTCGCTTGTTTCATGTAATCCGTAATCTGTGTCATCAGCTCTGGATTGCTGGCAGCTGAGAGATCATCGATATCTGAGACTGGCTCTTGCACCGCGAGACCAAAAACTTTTTTCCACAATCGATTGGCAATCGATGCTGCGAAGCGAGGATTTTCTGGATGCACCATCCAATCGGCAAATTGATTGCGCAATTGTGCAGAATTTTCGGTGCTGATTGTGTAGGCGGGATTGTCTTTTTTCGTGTCTCCCCAACGAATCAATCCGGGCACGGTCAATTCACCCGGCTTGGCGTCTTTGTAATGATAATCTTCAGGAAACTTAAGCTTGTTCTTTGTTAGATCAACAAGGTTGTAGGGGTTTGAGGCGAGGATTTGAACCGCCATTGCTTTGTTGATCGTTGCCATCTCATCTGATTTAAGCAAACGTCGCGCTTTCTTATAGACGTCTTCGTGAAAACCATCGGTAGCTCCAAAATAGGCAGCCATGCTGTAAAAATCATGCTGCGACCAATCTGCAAAAGGGTGATCGTGGCATTGCGCACAGGAAACGTTGGCGCCAAGAAAAGTGGTCAGTAGATTGGAAACGCCATCGAGCGGCATCTGTGCATCGCGTAGTAAAAATCCCGCCGCACCGTTTTGGTTGAGTTTGCCATCGGCCGTCAACATTTCATGTACCATTTTATCCCATGGCGTATTCATCGCGATTTGATCTTTCAGCCAATCTTCGTAGAGGAATGCTTTGGCACCCTTGCCGTAGTCATCTTTCACTCGTAGCATGTCAGCAAGCCAGTTATACATGTGCATGGTGTATCCTGGTGAGTTGAGTAATTGATTGATTAGTGTCGATCGTTTGTTGGGCGAGCGATCCGTTAGAAATGCTTGCGCTTCTTGATCCGTGGGAATGCGTCCGATGGTGTCTAGGTAGAGCCGACGGAGAAACAGTGAGTCAGATGAAGTCGGATTCGCTTCAGTCTTACTAACTTTCAGCGCTTCGTTGATGGTCGTGTCCAATCTTGCTGCCGCTTTGTTGATGATCTCTTGAGACATCGGCGGGCGAGGTTCGGCGCTCTTGCAAGCTAGCGCAAACTTTTGGTCCGCAGCGCTCAAGCGGGAGATGGGAAAACGCACATTGCGTTGGTCTTTTTGCTCTACGATTACAATACCATTTTCCAAGGCTTTGTATTTGGCCTCTAGTTTTTCCCCACCAGAGGCAGTCCAGATGTGCCAGGACAGGGAAGCTGCCGGCGCGCTATCGGGAGGTAGAGTAGCTTCCTCAACGGCGCGGTTCGTACGGCCTTTACCCTTAATCTTGGCGACAGGAGCTGCTAGCAGCGCTACGAAGGAGCATGCAAAAAATGTCGTTGAAAAGAGGATCGTTCGTTTCATAGGAGTTATAACAAGGGAAATGGCAAAAAGTTGCAATAATATTTTTTGGGCCACTCAGCGGGGGAGATGAGGTTTTTGTGATTGCTCATGGTTGGTTTCTTTTTTGCGTTTATTAAATGATTAAGTTTATTAATCACAAATTATCATTTGAATCGTTTTATTTTATTGACTAGTTCTGTTGTTGCATTAAAGTGGCGTCGCTACCCCCACTAAAACAAACTAAATACTACGAATGAAAACTGAAATTGCCTTTATTCTCGACCGCTCTGGCTCTATGTCATCAATGTCGCATGCTGCCATTGCTGGGTTTAATGAGTTTCTTCTCGGTCAGCAAAATACTCTTGATGATCAGCAACGTGCCATGGAAGCAAATCTCACTTTAGTTCTTTTTGATACTGAATATCTCGTCGTTCAAGATCGAGCACCCTTGGAAACAGCTGTTCCGCTGACGAATGAGACCTACCAGCCGCGTGGCAGCACGGCGTTGCTGGATGCGATTTGCCAAACGATCGATGAATTAGGCGCAAAGCTCGCCGCTACGCCAGAGGCGGATCGACCTGTAAAAGTAATTGTGGCGATTCTCACCGACGGTGAGGAAAATGCCTCGCGTCGTTTCACGGTGAGTGATGTGAATCAGAGGATTACTCATCAGACCAATCAGTATGCGTGGGAGTTTTTATTCCTCGGCGCCAACCAGGATGCCATTGCCACGGCGGCACGTTATGGAATCTCAGCCCTCCAGTCCGCGACATTTTCTGCGGATCCAGATGATCTTGATTCGGTGAATAAGATGGTTATGAAAAAAATGTCAGTCAGTCGCAAATTGGCTTCTCGGATGAAGTTAAATGAGGAAGAGCTCGCAACACTTCATGAATCTGCCTCAGAATCGTTAGAGAAAGAGCGGTGCCTGAAGAAATAGTTTTTTGTGCGTAGTGCACAAATGGGAATGGTGCGGGTGGGAGATGAGAGATCATTTCTCACCCGCATCAGCTTTTGCTGATTCTTATGGTAGCGGTAGAGGTTCAATTTTTCCGCAATAACCAAGCGGATTTTTTCTTGGCAAATGGCTCAAGCGTTTCAATGCGCTGAGGTGGGCGATGACCAGCAATGACTCCGTTCAAATCTTGTAATAGGCGCATCTGTTCACCATAGTAGGATTGTCCCAGACCTAATTTACTGGTGTTAATCGTTCCTGCATCGATGCTTTCTAGTCCTTCTAGTCCGACAACTCGCTGGCCAGCGCGGCGAGCAAATCCATGAGCCAGCCAAGATCCCCAAAGCGCTTTATCTTTGCCCGAGGAATAAACGGTGCAGCAGCAGTTGGAAAACTTAAGATAGGGGGCGATTTCATTCTTAAAAACTTTGGCGCCGACATCAGGTGCCGCTAACATGATTTCTTTGATCGATTGATTACCCTTTAGTGCTAGATGAACTTTAGGAAAAACATTGCCGAATGCGCGGTTACCCATGCTATGCGCGATGATGTAGATGCTTTCTGCTGTGCTTTTTTCGCTATATTGAGGAGAAATTCTTCCAAAAATGGTTCCGCCTCACGAATGGCAGTTTCGTCTGACCAATAGCCTAACAATTTCCCTTGCGATGGCCAGCTAAAGAAAGCTGTTTCGCCTTGGAATTTTAGATCATGCTTGAGCTGTGCCGATCGCTTGGCGGCATTTTCAAAAGTAACATTGTATCAGTGCACGAAGACTAACAGTTTGCGCCCAGGCTTCTGACCGAGATCAGCGCTGAGTTGCTGGTAAAATTTTCTCTCCTGCTGAATCACGGGAGATTCATAAAGATGCACGCTTTTTACAATATCTCCCACTTGGTGATTAGGATCGATGGTGACTAACAAAGTGCCGTAGGTTAGTCGTTGGGCGTTGTCGCTGGTGAAAAATGGAGACCCTTTGCGGATTGCCGCCTGAGGATCGGGTGCGCGATTGGTGCCAAAGTGCACTTTGACAATATTGTCGGGCAGTTTTTTGTATTGGCTGATTTTTTTAGGTTCGTCCCGCTGAAGCTCAGGCACGGGGGCGACAGTGCTTTTTTCCAGCAGTGGACCTTGTTGTTCCAGTTCTGGAACTGGGGCGCCCCTTACCGGTTCGATGGGTGGCATTTGCTTCAGACGCATGGGCGCAGGTTGCGTGCTTGGACTATGTTCACGCGCACGCGCGGCTTGTTTGGCGGCAATGTCAGCAGATGGACCGGGCGCGGTGACGCATCCAGAGCAGAAGTAATGCCAACAAAATTTTGTGAACGAAGGGGGCGCGCTGATGAGCAGAGGTGAAAAATAAGTTCATATAACTAAGTTAATGCTTCATCCTAGGGAATTCACTGATTTTGCCAAGAAGAATGTTTTGAACTCGTCACGGATTCATCACGTGGTTTTTTCTTGCAATCGGGATAACATTGTGGTTATTATCGCCCCCCGACGTGTTTCAAGACGTTGGCAATTTTTCTAACTCACTAGCGATGAATCCAGACCGTGCTACATTAAATTTTCTCAACAGCTTTCCAGAAGAGTCGAGGAAGAAGGGCGAACTTCTACAAAAAGATGGTGCCGTAACTCAGATTTTTGGTAATCATTTGTTTATCCAAGGTCGTGTGGAGGATGAAAGTGGCGTGCACCGCACGAGTTTGCGTTTGCAAGGAAATCGTTGGTTCGGCAGTTGCACGGCGGAAGATGAAATCATTTCTGGAGCATGTCAGTATGCCACGATGATGGAGCGGATGCACCGCGGGGAAGACCTTCCTGAATCGCCAAATGAATTTGATGATGCTCCGGTGATCGATTTGATCGAGGATAAACTCGGTCGTGAACTGGATGATAAAGAAGCAGATTTTGTTACCAAGATTGAGAAACGTTATCGCCGATATGTGATCGAAGGCGAAGTGCATGATCACGATATGGTGCGGATTTCTCCACGCTGGGAAATCACTAGCTATGAGCCACTAGAATTATGGCCCATGCCGCCTAGCGATATTCTGGAGTTTTGGAATTACCTCGCATACGCATTTTATAAGAAAAAACTTCCTTACCCAGAATTCATGAATGTCATCACCGACCTCGAATCGGTGCAGAAAAAAATGGCAGAGTGGGAGCAGGAAAGGGAAGTGGCTTCCTGGTATGAACGCATCGAGCGGGTCAACGAACGTCCACCAGTGGATCCACCATTCGAAGCCGAAGTTCGTCTCGTGGCCACGATCAATGAAGCTCGCATTGAGTTGCGGGAAAAAGGTGGTGAATGGCTACAATTGCGTGAAAAATCAGACATCGAACGCTATCTAGCACTTTATATGGATGCCGCGATGCGCCTCGATCCGCAAAGCCAAATCTTGTGGGAACATTTCCTTTCCTATTACCGCAAAGATGGCGATACGATTTTCGACTTCGATCAAGAAGAGTGCTGCCGCTTTATGAATCGACTGTTCCGCCAGCCCGCCCTCAAGGGGTATTTGGTGAATTTGGATGAGAAGCACTTCAAAGTGAGCGAAGATCCATTGTCGTGGAAATGTGAGGATGATCCTTACGATGCGGGCAATTTTGCGCTACAGTTAATTACCAGCGCAGGTGAAAGTGTATCTCACTCGGTCCGCTTGCTGCCCGGGCGGGTAGAGCTTTATCAGTCGGATGAGACTGTTTTTCCTGGGCCACCGCGTTGGCTTAATGAGACGGAAATCATGCCACGTTATTATATCCCTAAACGAGTGATCGATTCGTTAGAGGGTGTTGAATTTCTCCGCAAAATTGGCGCTTCATTGCCCGAGTCGTTGGTAAAACGCGTTACCGACCTTGAACTGAAGCCAAAGCTGGAATTAAAGCTGGTCGCTGGTCTCACCGCTGCGGAAACGGAACACTTGGTGGTGGACGTGACAGCCTTAGAAATTAAAGGCCGGCGCACGGAACGTCTCAACAAAGAGGGCTGGGAGTTAGTGGAGCAACAGGTGGTGAAGGGCAAGCAATTGCTTCGTTTTGCTCGTGAAGACTTGCATTGTGTACCTTCTATTCTCGATGAAATGTCTCTCACCTATGATGAGAAAATTCTCTCTTTCAAAACTCGTCTGACAAAAAATTTCCCGGAAAAATTTGCGGAGTGGATTCGTAAAATGCCTCCTCATGTAGAGTTGGATATTGATGCCCGATTGAAAACAATTCTTAACGATCCTGTTAGCGCTGCTGTTCGTTTTGAAGTGGTTAATCAAGAGATCGATTGGTTTGATTTGCGCATCGTAATTGATGTGCAAGGCGTGAATCTTAGCAAAGCACAGATTCGTCAACTTGTCGCCGCCCGCGGTGGTTATGTGCGCATGGATGATGGCACGTGGATGCGCCTCGAAATCAAACTCGATCCAGAACAACGCGATGCGGTGACTCGCCTCGGACTCGATCCGTTTGACCTCTCTGGAGAAACACATCGGATGCACGCCCTTCAGCTTGCTGATCCAAAAGCGGCAGATGTTTTCGATCCCAAGGCGTGGAAAAAAATCAAAGATCGTGCAAACGAAATCGTTATCGAGGTGGACGCGGAACTTCCGCCCACACTCAACGCCACCTTACGTCCCTATCAGATCGAAGGTTTCCGTTTCCTTGCCTATCTCGCGACTAACAACTTCGGTGGTATTCTTGCGGATGACATGGGTCTTGGTAAAACCATCCAGTCGCTCACCTATATTCTATGGTTGCGCAACGAAGGCGTGAAGAAAAAAGCCCGCAAAAAACCGGTGCTCATCGTCTGCCCGAAATCGGTGCTCGATGTTTGGGTAACAGAGGCTAATAAATTTGCGCCTGAGCTTTCCGTGCAAATTCTGCGCAACCGCGATGACATCAACGAGGACTATTTCCAAAATACCTTGGACATGTTGGTGATGAACTACGCGCAGCTTCGTGTATGCGGCGAATTGCTCAATAAGATCCAATGGCTGACGGTGATTCTTGACGAGGGTCAACAGATCAAAAATCCTGATTCGAAGGCAGCAAAAGCGGCTCGTGAATTGGATGCCGGCAATCGTTTGGTCCTCACTGGTACTCCGATCGAAAACCGCCTCATGGACATGTGGTCGTTGATGGCCTTTGCGATGCCTGGTGTGCTTGGTTCTCGCGCTTACTTTAAAAAACGTTTCGACAAACGCAAAGACCCAGGCAGTCAGCAACGCCTCGCGGCTCGCTTGCGTCCGTTCCTGATTCGCCGGACGAAATCGCAGGTTGCCCAAGACCTTCCTGCAAGAACCGAAGAAGAAGTTTACTCGAAAATGGATGGCGTTCAGCTCGAGCTTTACAAAGCCGAACTCAAGCGTATTCAGAAAGCGTTGCTCGGTATGGATTCCGAAGAAGCCGTCAAGAAGAACAGCTTTGCGATCTTGCAAGGACTCATGCGTCTGCGTCAAATTTGCTGCCACCCAGGACTCATCGATCCGAAGTATCTCAAGGAAGAGAGTGCCAAAATGGAGTCGCTGTTCTACTTGCTCGACCAACTCCACGAAGAAGGTCACAAGGTCTTGGTGTTCTCGCAGTTTGTTTCCATGCTCGACCTCATCAAAGCGCGCCTTGAACTGGGCAATCGTCCTTATAATTACCTCACTGGTCAAACCAAGGATCGTAAAGGCGAAATTGAGAAATTCCAAACGACCAAAGACCCCAGTGTTTTCCTTCTTTCACTCAAAGCAGGTGGCGCCGGTCTGAACTTAACTTCCGCATCGTATGTGATTCTCTATGACCCATGGTGGAACCCAGCGGTGGAAAACCAAGCCATCGACCGAACTCACCGGATTGGTCAGAAAAACAAAGTTATCGCCTATCGTTTGCTCACCCGCGATACCGTGGAAGAGAAAATTCGTATTCTGCAACATCAGAAAACGCAATTGGTCATCAACGTTCTGGGCGATGAAGGATTTGCGACCAACCTCGGCATGGATGATCTCGCCTTCATTCTTAACCACGGCGGTGAAGAAGATGAATCGCAACGAATTCCAGAAGACGACGACGAGGATGATTGATCAATAGATTGATCCCTCGAGGATTTCACATAAAGGGCGATGTAATGAATGAGTTGCGTCGCCTTTTTTGTTTGCGGCTTTTCGCAGCTTAGGAGTATTTGAGATCCTTCGATGGATCCATTTCAAAATCCATGCTAAAATGGGAAGTGGTATTGGGCTTAATCACTGTTTCTACAAACTTTAGATGCACGGCCTCTTCGATCGTGATCTTTAATTTATCGAGCGATTCCACCTCGATCGCTACAAAAAAATTCCACTGTGATTTCGGATCTACGTTACGTCCAGACTTCACCGAGAGTACTTCGGGAATTTTTAGCAGTAAGCTACGCGTGGTGCGCACCATTTCCTCCAGCTTTGCGTTATCGACGTGAGGTTGAAGTTGGAAGAATGCGACGTGATTGATCATGTTAGGACTTCCAATTTAACGCACCTTTTTTCAGTGCATAAACATAAGCCAGAGCAAGAATTCCGGCGAAACCGGCGATACTCAAAAGCGGAACGGTAGAAACTTGAACCATGTCGCGGAATTGCACTGCCCATGGATACATGAAAACAACTTCAATATCAAAAATCACAAAAAGCATGGCAATCAAATAGAACTTCACCGAGAAACGCGGAGCTCCATCGCCGATCGGTAACATGCCGCACTCGTAAGCGCTATCTTTGATCGCATTTGTTCGTCCTGATTTCCCAAATACAACGCTGAGAGTCAATACCACTGCGGCAAAACCGATGGCGATGATCATTTGAAAAAGAACTGGTAAGTAGTCGCTGAGCATGACGCGCAGAAGTTGACGAAGAATTGCGACAGAGTCAAGAAAACATGATCGACTTAATGATACGATTTGACCTCTAGCGGCGATTTGCTCATACTGCATCCATGGAATCCGCGCGCGATGAAATTGCCAGCTCTGAAACTCAAGAAAATCAGGCTGCTATGAATCATTATCGAAAAGAAAAAATGGAGGAAGATATGCGGCAATGGAAACCTAGTGGTGAAAAAAAAGATACCATTGAATCGGATGTTGAAGTGCCAGAGCAGTTGCCGAATATAGGAGAAATACTTCCCGAACCCTCGGTATTTGTTTTTGCCGAGCCAGTTTCCGAATTAGGGAAAAAATTAGTTGCGATACTAGGGCAAGGAAAAGTGTGTGATGCCGCTGACGTTATCGATTTTCATTCTGCGGACAAATGGTATGCCAAATCATCTCCTGACGTCGTGGTGTTTGCCGAGAATACGTCTGATGTGGCCACATTACTTACTTATGCTCATCAGAACCGTATTCCAGTGACTACGCGCGGTGCTGGTCACGGCTATGTTGGCGGCTGTATCCCTCTCGCAGGCGGCATCGTTCTCTCATTGATTCGGATGAACAAAATTCTTGAAATCAATCCAGAAGATGGCGTCGCAGTCGTCGAGCCTGGGGTTATCACTGCGGATTTGCAAAAGGCGGCGCATGCTGTCGGCTGGGACTATCCACCGGATCCGGCTTCTTTGAAAGATTGCTCTATCGGAGGAAACATTGCTACCAATGCTGGTGGTCCGCGTTGTCTGAAATACGGTGTTACGCGTAATTATGTACTAGGTCTGGAAGTTGTTTTGTCGAACGGTAAAATCATCGAATGCGGTGGACGTGTGCATAAAAATAAGACCGGTTTTGATCTCGTTGGGCTGTTCACAGGCTCCGAAGGGATGCTGGGAATTGTTACGCGCGCGACTCTTCGCTTGATCCCCAAACCGCGTAATCGCGCGATGCTAGCAGCGATTTTCCCTGAATTTGAAAATGCAGCTGCTGCTGTACAAGCGATTTTTCAAGCGGGTCATTTGCCTTCGGCGTTAGAGATTACCGATGCATTCACATTAACGGCCGCGCGTAAACGATTGGGTGCAGCAGTGTTGCCAGAGGGCAATGCGCATCTGATTGTGGAGACTGATGGTGCGATTGGTGCAGTGCGTGCAGAAATCTCTGAACTGCGACTAATTCTGAGAGATCTCGGTGCGACCTTTGTGGATGCGGCGATGGATGAGGACGCGTGCGAGGCGTTGTGGAAAATTCGTCGTGAGTTTTCCTATTCTTTGCGTGATACTGGTCTCACAAAATTAAATGAAGATATAGTGGTGCCACGTTCCAAACTCGTTGATTTGGTGCGTTTTTGCCGTCGATTGCAGCAAGAAACTGGTCTGCCGATCGCATGCTTCGGTCATGCTGGCGATGGCAATATTCATACGAATATCATGGTGGACAACTTTTCTAACCCTGAGAATCGCAGACGCGCAGAAGACTGCTTGCACATTCTATTTACGTGGATACTTGCGAATGGCGGCGCGATCACCGGAGAGCATGGCATAGGCCTAGCGAAAAAACCATGGATCCAACAAGCGCTGGGTGATCATTCTCTCGCATTGCATCGCTCACTTAAGCGCGCTATGGATTCACATGGCATCCTGAATCCCGGAAAATGGCTTGATTGATCATGATTCATTTCGTTAGGCTAACTGTTACTTTGTCGACCATCTTTATGGCGCTAGGGACTGTAACGGCAGTAATAAAGAACGATCTAGCTTTTGAACAAAGTTTAGTTGCCAAGGAGTTATTTTATCAAAACATAAAATTACCAAAGGGTATTGAAAATCGTAGTGGTGCGGTTGGACTAAATGAAGAATGGGAAAAAGATCATTCGCAATCTTGGTTTGTAGAATTGCAGCGCGCAGGGGCTCAGGATGTGTATGCAGGTCTTGCGCTTCAGTCGGAAGCACACATTCGATGGGGATTGAAGCAACTTCAATGGGGTTTTAATCAACAGCAGAGCGATGGTTCATTTGATTGCAAAGATTGTTTTCATAGCAGTAGTTTTTTAGTCGAGGCTGCGGCACATTCCTTACTATTAATTGAGGCGTCGACATGGAAGGGGGGCTTTGCAGTAGAAATTGCAAAAATGAAACCCATGATTCACAAGGCGGCGTTATGGATGATTCAGCCAGCGAATAGTAAACTGCGTGATCAAGGGCAAATTATCTATACGCATCGTCGTTTTTTGGTCGCAGCGGCATTAGGTCAAACAGCTTTGCTATGTGGTGATGAGGCATTGATGCAGGCGGCGAATGAATACATGCGTGATGGAATTCAACGACAACATAAAGATGGTGTGTTTCCGGAAAAAGGAGGGTTCGATAGTAGTTACCATGCTGTTGCATTGATCTATGCGCAGCGTTGCTCTGTGGTTTTTGTCAAAGGTTCACTTGCGGATGAATTGCGGGTATCAATTAAAAAAGGAATGGCTTGGTTGTTGAGTCGTATTGGTCCCACTGGCATTGTCAGCGTGGAAGGCAATACACGAACGGGCAAGGGACAAGAAAAAGGTCGCAGTGGCTACCTGAAAAAAGTCAATCGACCAGAAGTTGCCCGAGCACTTCTATATTACGCTGTTTATTTTAAAGAACCTACGTGTGCAGAAATTGCCAAAAAAGTTATCACGGCACCGTTGGAGCCTTAAAAAAGGGGAGGTTTTCTAAGATCCGTGATTAGTCACACCCACAGCATGAGGGAGATAGTGCTTGTTCCTCATCGCATGCTGGCGCTTCCATTTCTGGTTGCGGTGCCAGCGTTGCGAGTCCGAGTTTGCCTAGCAACGCGCGATCTTTTTCGACTGCTGGATTTTTGGCGGTTAGTAATTTATCACCATAGAAAATCGAATTTGCTCCCGCATAGAAACACAGTGCTTGCGCTTCTTCGCTTAAGCAAGTGCGACCTGCGGAAAGTCGAACTTTTGCTTTCGGCACAGCGATGCGGGTGACGGCGATCATTCGCACGAGGTCAAGAGGATCCACTTGTGGATTTTCTGCTAGTGGCGTGCCTGGCATTGGCATCAAGGCGTTGACCGGAATGGATTCAGGTTGCGGATTGAAGTTTGAAATCACTTCTAACATTTTAAGGCGGTCTTCTATCGTTTCACCAAGACCTAAAATGCCACCACAGCAAACAGACATGCCGGCATCCTGCGCATGGCGAATGGTTCGTAGACGATCCTCAAAGGTATGAGTGGTGACGATATTCGGATAATGTTCCGGTGAAGTGTCAACGTTGTGATTGTATGCTGTAACGCCGGCTTTCTTGAGTGCCACTGCTTCTTCGGCACCGAGTTCACCAAGCGTAACGCAGACTTCCATCCCGAGTTTGGCAACATCGGTCACGATATCGAGAACTTGTTCAAAACGTTGTGTGCCCATGCGGACACCGCGCCAGGCCGCACCCATACAAAATCGCGTGGATCCATTCGCACGTGCTTGCAGAGCTCTCTCCATGACCGCATCTTTTGCCATGAGTCGCTCTACTTCGATTCCTGAACTGTGGCGTGCCGATTGTGCGCAATACGAGCAATCTTCGGAGCAACCACCCGTTTTGATGGATAGGAGGGTGCACAATTGCACTTCATCTTTCGGCCAGTTTGTTTTGTGTACGGCTCGAGATTTTTCGATCAGTTCAAATAAAGGAAGTTTGTAAAGGTCGTTGAGTTGCTCGTAATTCATAGAATAATTTTTTTGTTAGTTTGTTAGCGCACCCAACCACCAGAGACGGCGGGAAATTTTCCTTGCGATAGCGCGCGGTAATCGGTTTTTCCCTTGGCTCCTTCCAGCGGTACACCGAGTTTGGATTTCCAAAAGCCCGACATGCTTTCACCCGTGTGGCATCCCCACGATTTGCAATAGGCATTGTTAGCAAAGATGGATGATTTGATCCGTCCTAGATCGCGCTCGTGAATAGATTGAGTAGATACAGCGATGATTTCTGTGCTGTAATCAAGACAGAAACAATGTTTGTTTGAGTGGCCAAAATAATCGAATGTTTGTACAGAACCGCGAGGTTGTGAGTTCATGGCGCGGATCGCATCGCCGCCGGTGTTGACCCATATCAGCGTTGCATTGCGTTTGGACGCTTGTCCTGAGATGTCTGAAATGTAGTTTTTGCGATCTTCACGAGCTCGCATTTCATAAGCTGGGCGATAAACGATCCAAACGATTTTCGCGGATGGCCCATAAACTTTGCGGATTTCATCCATGCGCATGGTGCCGCCGCGAATGAAATTGGCCCACCACTTGTCATGCTGATCTTCTGGTGCACGGTAGTGCTCCCAATGATGTAAAGAGGGACCGCCAGACAGAATGATGTGTTCCGCTTTTACTATGGCGGGGCACAAGAGCAAGAGAGCGAGAAATAGTTTTTTCATCACGCACGAGATCGTAAGGGAGAGTGACGATTTATGCCAATACAAAACGTAAAAAACCTTTTCACTTAGCTAATGTTAAAGTAGGATTAGTCCATGTTTGCAGTTCCGGTAAGAAGGGTGTTTTCCATCCTAGTGACTTATTTTCTTCTGTTGTTTCCTCAATTTGCAAGTGCCCATGATTTGAAACAAATCAAATCGGTGATCGAAATCAAAGATGATGAGTGGTCTGCGTTGGTGAATATTGAAGCATGGGCTTTGTATCCAGAAGCAGGCAAACATGTGCCGCCAGAGGAAGCGGAAGTCTACGCAGGTAAGATATGGGCGGAAACGTTAGATGCCAATGACTTCGCAGTGATGAAAAAAACTGCCAGCACTTATTTAAAAGACTGTTTACAATTATCGTTAGGAGAAAAATCTTTAGATTATGAGGTGATATTTGAGCGTTTTGAGAATGCTACGCCGATCTGGGAATATACGGAAAAAGGTCAAGCCGTGTTCCAGGTAAAACTTTCGGGGAAATTTCCCAATAATGCAAAAGGGCCTTTGCTGTTGAAATGGGAGGACTACCAAGATGAGCCATTGGCGCTGCAAGTTGCTACATGGAATGGTAGCGCAGAAAAACAAACGGCGGTGATGCGGATCGAATCAAAGAAAACCGAGCAGATTGCATTGATTGATGCAACGAGCACTGGTGGATCCACTGCGAAAAATTCATCACTTCTCACGTGGATCATTGCTGGATTCGAGCATATTTTGCCAAAAGGATTGGATCATATTTTATTCATTCTTGGGTTGTTTTTATTACAGCCAAATATGCGAGCATTGCTATGGCAAAGCACCGCTTTTACTGTTGCTCACTCGATCACTCTAGGGATGGTCGTCATGGGCTGGTGCCATGTTTCTTCAAGTATTGTCGAACCGGCGATTGCCATAAGTATTGTTTATGTCGCGGCGGAAAATTTATGGGTAAAGGAATTAAAACCGTGGCGAGTGGGATTGATTTTTTGTCTTGGATTGCTGCATGGCATGGGCTTTGCGAGCGTGATGCAGGAATTGGATATTCCAGCCGGTAGCGTGATGAAGCCATTGTTAGGTTTTAATCTTGGCGTTGAATTTGGACAGGTGATGGTGCTCATCGCGGCATTTATTGTTACCTTTCCCTTCTTGAAAAAACCGATTTACCCAAAGATCCGATTGGTCGGTTCTTTGATGATTGCGCTTACAGGATTATACTGGACCGTTGAGCGGATCGCAGGTTGGTGATCAACTTTCAAAATACGTGTAGCCACTCAGCCCGTCGCGGAAGAGATCCATAACCTCGCGGCGTTCGCGTGGAGTGATGTTGCCTTTGCTCACTGCTAATTCTGCAAAACTACGGAAGCGGGTGACCAATTCTTTGGTGTCGTATTCTACGTAACTCAGAACATCGGCCACGGTGTCGCCCTCTACCTCATGGGTGTAAACGGGACGTCCATTTTCGATGTGCACGCCAACGACATGGGTGTCACCTAACAAATTGTGTAAATCGCCCAAAGTTTCTTGGTAGGCACCTACCAAAAATACAGCGATGTAATAAGGATCTCCAGGCGTAAATTTATGGAGGGGGAGTATTTTTGCGACGTCTTCACGATCGATGAAGCGATCAATTTTCCCATCGCAATCGCAGGTGATGTCCGCCAGCACAGCGCGGTGGCGTGGTCTTTCCGTGAGTCGATGAATGGGCATTACGGGGAAAAGTTGATCGATAGCCCATGAGTCAGGAAGGCTTTGGAAGAGTGAGAAATTTCCGTAATAAAAATCTGTTAGACTGCTAGATAGCTCGCGCAAATCCTCTGGAACATCGTCCATCTCGGTGATAAGTTTCGAGACGCGTGTGAGAATGTGCCAGCTCCATGCTTCGCCAAGGCCACGTTCGCGGAGTGTGGCATTGCCATGGAAAAACTGTGCACGTAATTGATCGCGGTAGTAAAGAGCATCATTGACACATTCTTGCAGGTTTTTTTTGCACAGAACGCGATTCACCTCAATAAGGTTTTTCAATTGATCGTGCGGCTGATCAGGTGTGGCGGGTTCATCATCCGATGATTGTACGCTTGTTACATCTAGGATGTTAAAAACCAAAACTGAATAATAGGAAACTACGGCGCGACCAGATTCTGAAATGAGATTGGGGTGAGCGATTTCCGCTTTATTGCAGATGCTGGAAATCACCTCAATAATGTCAGCGCAATATTCGGAAATGGAGTAGTTGCAGGAGGAGGTGAAATTGGTATGTGAACCATCATAATCTACGGCCAGACCGCCACCCATATCGAGAATACCCATAGGAGCGCCCTCGCGTACGAGATCGCAATACATACGCACTGCTTCCGTAGCTCCTTCGCGGATCGATGCGATGTTAGGGATTTGTGAGCCTTGATGGTAGTGGAGCATTTTCATGCAATCCAGATAACCAGCGTCTCGCAATGAATCAACTACTTGAATGACCTGCGCGGCGTTGAGTCCGAACACTGATTTATCACCAGCTGATTCTTGCCAATGGCCTGAGCCACGTGTCGCGAGGCGTACTCTGACACCTAAATTGGGACGAATGCCGATGGCTTTTGATCGAGCGAGAATGGAAGTCAATTCGGTTGGCATCTCCAACACCAGAATTACTTTGAGACCCATTTTTTGTGCATGCAATGCCAGATCGATAAATTCCTCGTCTTTATAACCATTGCAAATGAGATATGCCTCAGGGTCGTGCATATGAGCCAAGGCAGCGATTAACTCAGGCTTAGAACCAGCTTCCAATCCATAGTGGTATTGTTTACCAAACTCGGTAATTTCTTCAATAACTTGTCGCTGTTGATTTACTTTGATTGGGTAAACGCCACGATAAGAGCCTTTGTAATTTAGATCCTTGATGGCCTTGTGAAATGAATTATTCAGCTCAGCAATGCGCGAGTGAAGTAGATCGCGAAATCGCAATAGCACAGGTAATTGTGTCCCACGATCGCCTAGTCCATCAACAATTTCTTTAAGACTAACATCTAACGAATCCTCGCTGTCCTCGAGTCGCACGGTGACATCACCTTGGCGCGATACATGGAAGTAGCCGTGTCCCCAATCATCTATGCCGTAAAGTTCTGCAGACTGAGCCGCAGACCAGCCTTTTTTTGTTGAAGAGATTGGCTCAGAAGACGGAGATTTTTTTTTCTTTTTCGAGGACGATGTGGTCATGAATGTATCAGGGAAGGCGTTTATATCATGCAGATTTGATAGAAACGCAACCTAAAAAATGAAACAATAGCGCGAACGAATTTTTCAGTTCGCTTAGGGAGTTGGCGGTGTTACGGGTGCTGCAGGAGTAGTTGGCGCGGCAGGATCCACGGCACCTGCATCAGGCGTGGTCACAGCCTCTGCAGGTTTGCCTTTATTCGACATATCATTCATCAAGTTGCTGTGAGTATCTTTTTTGTGACGCATGCACAGGCCAATCCAGAAAGCTAAAGCTGCTAGAATTAGAAATACTACCATCATCATGAAGCTTTGCGCAGGAGACGTGGTAGAGAACTGTGGTTGTGGTCGACGAACTGGCGGACGAGCAGCCTTTTTAGGAGCTACAGTTTCAGGATCTTCGGCGACGATGGGTGATTCAACAGTTGGTTTTTCACGAGCTAATGCTTGTTTTTCTTCATCGGTGAGGGAAAAGTCAAATGATACATCGCCAAGCTTGACGCTCAAACCGTCACGCAATGGAATGATCGGCATACGTGAACCATCGAGCTTGGTGCCATTAGTCGAATCCAAATCACGGATCTGATACCCGCCTTCGACGCGCTCCATTACAGCGTGATTCACCGATACAGAACCGCAGTTGATGGCAATATCATTTTCAGAGCCGCGCCCCATTTGTACCGCTTGGCGGTCAAGTTGGAAGCGATAAGGCTGAGGTGTTTGATCCGGAGCAGTGATAATAACGCGTGGCATAATATAGATACGGTAAGTTCACGCGATTTATAACAATTATTTTTCGCTAAGGTAAATCGCAATTTTTTAAAAATGAAAGATTTGGGTAATTTAATTGATAAATTAGGCTGTTTTTTCTGTAATGTGTTGCATGAAAATTTGTGTTTTGGTGTTGTATGTATTTCTGGTGTCGATATCTCAGGCATTTACGCTGATGACATGGAATATACATCGTGGCGTGGGTGCCGATGGTAAAACCGATCTTGCGCGCATCGCTTCAGTGATCCGTGATGCACAGCCAGATGCCGTTGTTCTTCAAGAAGTTGATCAAGGAACAACCAGGAGTCAGGGTGTAAAGCAAGCTGATGAGTTGGAGAAATTGTTAGGTTGGCAGCTGTTTTTCGGCAAAGCGATTGACTTTCAAGGTGGCGAATATGGTCAAGCAGTATTGTCTAAATGGCCGATTACGGAGAAAAAAATTCATCGACTATCGGAGGCTGGTGAAGCTCGTGTGGCGATTGAGGTAACGCTGGAAACGGATGCAGAATCGGTAAAGGTAGTCGGAGTGCATCTCGATGCAGAGTCCGCACCACGTCGGACGAATGAGCTGACAGTATTGCTCAAAGCCCTTTCTGCGATAAAAGGCAAAATCATCATTGCAGGCGATTGGAATCAATCGCCGCAAGGTGATATGGTTTCTTTGATGAAAGCGGATACCTTTTTAGAGGTGAAAAAAACAGGAAATGTGATGACGTTTCCTCAGGAAAAGCCAACGATTGAAATTGACCATGTGTGGTCTAAAGGACTGTCGGCAGAGGGCAAGGCGCGTGTGATTGATGGAAAAGCCGCCAGCGATCATCTTCCAGTGGTAGCAGTATGGGGAAAAGCTATTCCTTAGCAGCAAGTCCCATCTACGGTAATCGCCATTGTTGCTTGTATTTTGCGTATTCCGCTTGAGGAAGAATCACGTAAATCGGTTGTTTTGAAGGGTCAATTGAGGCGATGAGTGTGCGTAATTTTGTCTCGTCCATCGTAGTGCAAGCAGCGGTGGGCTTGCCTCCGCCATCACGCCAAATGTGAAAAAATATCGAGCTCCCAGCTCCTTTGCGGATATTGGGTGCTGCATTATGAGCGATGAAGAGCTTAAGCTTGTGAGCAGGATCATCTTGTTTCATCTGCTGTTTTATTTCCCATGGTGTCGCGGGATCGTGCGTGAGAATGACGTGTTTGTTATAAGACGGAGATTCTGGATCCTCGACCCATAGATCGCGCGGTGTGACTTGACGGTAGGGGAGTAGTGGATTTTTGCGAATGCTGCGTTCGTAACCCCACGCGCCTCCGATTCGAAAAATACCTGCTGGAGTGCGCCAATCTCCCTCTTTCTTCATTGTTGTATCGGCAGGAAGTGGGTGTAGACCCAATCCCCAAACTAAGCCGCTTTTGCCCAATCGGCCATTCCAAGCCGAGCCCGATTTGACCCAAGAATTTCCTTGTTTATGATAAATTTGCAGCGTGACGTAGGAGCTGTTCCAGTCTTTGGCCAAACCAACAAGACATTGACCCGACGCACGAGGAAGTTCGAATCCAAAGCCTAACGAAATGCAACCCACAAGAACTAACAGCAATCGCAACATGGGCGAAAAGTAGCATGCTATGGCTCGGAAATCAATGCCATCTTGCAGAAGGCGGAAAAACAATTGACAAGAAAACTTCTGCGTTTTAATGATATGTAACTACATAAAATACTTGGGGAATTTTTTTACTTTTTTAATACTTTTAAGTCGATCAATTGGGGAAGTTGATAAATAGATGCCGACTCAATCTTCCGCATCTATAATTTACTTAATTTCCAGAAAATAGCGGTTTTTGGAAGTCCCTATATGAGCTTTCTGGCGCGCGCATCTCTTGCTGAGTGAATCAGATTTTGATTTTGTCCATCCTGCCTAGTTAGATTGCTAATGCTAATTATACAAATTGACATCCGTTGTTGAGAAATTAGAATGCCACCCATCATGTCTGGACGTATTGATTTCTTGCATTATGACAAGACCGGAAACATTGGCGACTTTCTGTGCTCGCCAAGGAATTATTTTGACTTCACGGCCAACCGCGATACGTTGATCGTAGGTGGAGGTGCTTCCAACGGGTTTTTCGCAAGTCGAGCGCGCAGGCATCTTGCTGATGTGCGAGTGGGTTGGGGAATCGGACAAAGTTGGCGTTTCGACAGCCCGCCTGGATTTCTGGCAATGTGGATAAGTCAAATGAAGAGACGACTTTGCTACGATTTGGTTTCTACCCGTGACCCGTTGCTGTCCAGCATGACCTTGCCCTTAGTTCCTTGTGTTAGTGTCTTTCACCCAGTTACGGAAATTTCCTGTGGCGAGAAAGTTGGCGTTTTTCTGAATGCTAATAGCTCGGTATCCGGTAGTATTTCTGATGATACGAGTTTACTTGAGAACGCTTACGCAAAACCCGTGATCCGTGCCATCAACGTAGGTGATGTGGACAAGTTCATGGAAGCATTTAGCCAGACCGAGCTGCTGATCACAAATTCGTATCATGCCGCGTACTGGGGATTGCTGTCCGGTCGGCGTGTGCATGTGATCGGCTATTCATCCAAATTCACCAGTCTGTTGGCCTTGTTCGGATTCGGGCCGGAGCGGGTCATTGCGGTGGAGCGCGGAAATGTAGAGGAACTGGAACGAGCCATTCATAGTTGCCCAGCGCTCGAACCACTAAAGTGCGAGGACCCCGCCGGAATGCGGAGCCAATTCCGCTCACTGAATCTCGATTTTTCGAAAAAGCTCGAAGCGCTCGGCATACACGCGAGTCTCCGTATCACCGAATAATCTGCATCCACAGGGGCGCACTGGGAGTGTCCAAAATAGCGAATGGAAATGCTCGTTTTGAAGGCTAGACTAGGGGGAGGAAACCAATATCCGCATGCACAAAGAAGCAAGTATTTATCCTACCAGACTATTTAGCCTGAAAACCGAAATTGAACCACAGATTTCTCAGATTTCACGAATGAACTAAGAATACACAAGTTCTATTCACAAAATAAAGGGAACCTCTGGAAACCTCACCCTTAAGATTTCCTAATCAAAGCCTTTTAAAATCCACCGAAACAGATAGAATAGCGGCATGACAAATCGTCAACAAAACGGAAGTGGAAATCTGATTGCTATCCTCCAGCATCAAGAAAAAGCCCAAGCGAAAAAGATCGGCATTAATAAAATCAAAGACCTCATCGACTGGGAATCCTTTCGCAACGAACTAGAAGAGATCCTCGGCTACGCCAAACGAGAAAAATCCAAAGGCGGGCGTCCTACATTTGACCCCGTATTCATGTTTAAAATTGTCATCCTCCAAAAATACTACGGCCTCAGCGACGATGCCACCGAAGAACAAATCGAAGACCGCGCCAGCTTCATGGGCTTTCTCGACCTCAAAGTCGGGGTTCAAATCCCCGATGCCAAAACCAAACTCATCATCAACTACAGCAACAGGCCCGCGAATGTCCACGACAGCCAAGAATTCCAAAGCCTAGTAAACGAAAGCGACCTAGCAGTGCTAGCAGACAGCGCCTACAGTTCCGAGGCAAGCGAAGCTCACCTACACCAATGCGAATGCGAAGAATTTTTCATGAAAAAAGGCAAGCGAGGCACCCCACTTAGCGAGACCGAACAGCAAGCAAACAAAAAAATCAGTCGCATCAGATTAAGAGTAGAACACATCTTTGGTCTCATGAAACAAAAAGGCATGGACTACGTCAAAAGCATAGGCCTCAATCGAGCCCATCAGCACATCGGACTTAGTAAACTAGCCTAAAACCTCACCCGCTACGCATTGGTAAAGACAGCCCAAGCCTAACAAAATAAGAAACCCCGAGCAGAAAAGCCTCAAAAACAACCACCAGGAAGAGAAATAAGCGCAAAACTACTAGAAAATTGGCCCCGAACTGCGCATCGAAAAAAACATCCACCAGTTACCAATCGGAAAAATCACCCCAAACATGTTACTGTCTCAAAAAATCTACTTTCCAGAGCCTCCCTTATAATTTTCTTAGGATGCGGTTAATTTATTAAGAATATCTGCACCCAAATTGTAATGCCAGTTTGGGGCCATTAGGTTGAAGTTATCGTAGGGAGGGGCTAGAACTTTATCATAGTTTTTGCTTAAGCGAATGATTCGCCGATTTTTAGAAAGATTTGTCAACATGCCCTCTTGTAGTTCTTGGGGAGACACGCGAGACGGACTGATCGTTGCCACAGGCCGTCCAGAGGCTATTGCTTCGCATATCATCGATGCGCTGTCTTCGGTGACGATAATTGCCTCAGCTTTTCCCATGATGGCAGCCATGCTAGCGTTTTCGCTTTTGTTCGCTTCTGTGTGCCATAATCCTAACGCTAGCAATCCAGAGTTTTCTAAAGTTTTTTTCCAGCATCCCTCAGCAGCGGAACCAGTTCTTCTTGAGCTGGTGGCAATGATCTTGACTCCCGCATCATGTGCTTGTTTAGCGATTTTTAGAGCGCAATTTTGATGGTCGCTCAGTGTCCAGTTGTAGCCTGAGCCGTTGCCTCCAATGAGTATTGTCCAATAGCGGTTTGATAAATGGCTTAGTTCTTCGTGTGCAGCTTGAGTTACCATGTTGTGATCATATTCCGATGGGAGGAATTCTAATGGATAAACTCGTGTATTTTCTATATGGATGACGCGTGGGAGGATAGTAAAACTGTTCATTTTGCAAACACGGTTCGAACCTAAATAGATGTTTTTCGCGTTGTGCTTTTTGGTCAAAACGGCATTGGCCCATTCTGTTGCGCCTCCAGCAGAGATTATCAAATCAAATGGCTCAATGATTGTATTATGGATGCAGAATTTTACAGACGAAAATGGGAGGCTAGGTATGATGTGTCTGAAACATGCGGGGCTCCAGGCAATAGGGATTTTTTGGATGGATAAATCAGCATGAAGAGAAAGGGCTTTTAAGACCCCTTTTGCTTTGGTCAGGTGACCTGGCTTTCGATCCATTAGCCAGCATACGTTTAGTTTCATTTTTTACTTTCTTCTGTAGTTGATTAAAATTTATAGCCCATGAATTCAATTTCACGGTAAAATAAGCGTGAAATCTGTTCGCGTGTCTCATCGTTATAATATTCTTGGTATCCACCCATTTTTTCCTGTTTTACTCGAGTTTTTTCTTTCGGCATGCTTACCTTGAATGAATCTCCTAGTTTTTCGCATACTTGAGGAAAAGTGATCTCAAAGCTCTCGTAGTCAAACACCTCATCTACGATGTAATTATCACCATCAAAATAGAGTCTGGCGTCCATTAGTAGGCGATGTGATTTTTTCATCACGTATTCTTCAAACGACGGCATTTTTCGGCTTTGTCCGTTTTTCTTCCAGTTATAGTAAGACACAACTTTAGCCCAAGGGTTTCGTTCGAAACAGATTTTTTTATAACTATTCCAGATTTCTTCTCCAATCAGTTGGCGGACTCTTACAGCAGGCATGTGCTCATAGTACCATTTTCCTAGGAAATCCGAATGGCGGTTGATGCATTTGCGGAACATCTTTGATTGTGCGTAAACCTTGCCAATAACATTATTCTCATGGTAGTTTTTTGGTAGGTCAGTCGAACGGTTTGATTCCATTGGGGTAATGATGTCTTCTTGGCCACAAAGTGGAGCAAGCGTACTCTTAATGCTGCTTCCTGCTGTTTTGTGCGTTTTTATGAAGATGAATTTGTAACGATGGCTGAAAATCATTTTTTGTAATGTTGTCGTTTATTAATGTGCTAATATTGGTTACAAATTATTTGAAATTAGCTTGATGTATAGATTCATTGTATTGAGCAACATTTTTTCTAACGTAAAGGTATTCTCAAGAGGTGGTTGCGGCGCTTGAGCGATCCACGACGCTATAAGATCGGCTGCTGCATTCCAATCACCTGGCGGGATATTTCCTGCGGGAAATAAGGCGTCGAGTTGCTCGGCTACTCCACCATGGTGATACGCTGCTACTGGTTTGCCCAAGCCCATGGCCTCTAAGCTAACGCGCCCGAAAGCCTCGGGATCGAGCGACAAGCTGACGATAGCATCGGATACTGACATGACTTCTCGCAGGTCGGTGCGATCACCCAAAAATGTGATGTGATTCTCGATTTTTAATGAGGCGATCAAGGCGCGCAGTTCGGAGCCGAATTCTTGTTTTTTTGGATGACACGATCCAGCAATGGTGCCGTGAACAGGGAGATTTTTTTCGAGTAGCGCACGAATCAGATGGCAAAAATGTTCGTGTCCTTTCCACCGCGAAATGCGCCCTGGCAGGTTGATGCAATATTTCCCCTGTAATTGTGGGTATTGATACCTCCATTGAGTGAGCCAGGAATCGCTGGGTTGAAAGTCAGGTCGATAAAAATCATTAGATATACCGCGGTGAATAACGGTGATGCGCGTAGGATCTATGGGGTAATTCTGGAGAATGTGTTGTTTGACAGAGTCGGAAACGGCGATGATCTGTTCACCACGCGTCATGATGCGCGAGTAGGAATTGACGGAATAGAATCCGTGAAAAGTGCTAACAAAGCGAGGACGGGTGGCGTGGGGTAGGGATTTCCATGCTAGCCAAGCGATCCAGGCAGGCACTCGTGATCGAACATGGATAATATCTGGTTTTTCGCTCGCAAATATTTTACGAAGGTTCTTGATCAACAAGAGTGTGGCTAGGCTCTTTCGATGAACTGGCAGAGTAATATGTGTTCCTTCCTCTTGCTCTAACTGTGCGACAAGTCGACCGCCATGCGAAATAACCAGCGATTGATGATTCTGACTGATCAGGTATTTTGATACTTCCAAGGTGCCGCGTTCGACTCCGCCGGAGTTAAGTTCAGGAAGGATCTGGATGACTTTCATAGCAAATGAGGAAATATTTTTTGTGTGATGATCTTCGCGCAGCGATCGGCCTCGTTGAGGATGGTAGGTGCAGGCGAGAGTTTACGCTGTGCTAGCCAACTTGAATAGGTAGTGAGAGAGTTGCTATCGATAAGTTGCTTGATGGTTTGTTGAATTTTCCCATTTTCTTTTAGGCGTTTCATTGGCAGTAATCCGACTGCAGCGCCGCTTGAGAGAGCCTCAAAGATCATCGATACGCTGTCCTCCGTGACCCAGACTTCGCTAGACTGTTGCAATTGGTTAGGTAGCCAATCTGCGCTAGTATCCTGATGAGGATGAAGAATCACGGGGGAAGGGGACACGGCTTCCATGAATCCGATGGGTGTGCGGCGAGAATCGGTGAGGTGCCAGATAAGGTTATTAGTGCGGGAAATTTCAGCCACTGCTTCTAATAACGATGACTCATTCCACGCGTATTCTTTGGAGGGGCCGCCGATTAAGATTAGGCCTTGATGGGACTTCGCTTTGTTGGCGATAATTCGATTGAGTGCGCCTACCGTGGGTATGACATTCGTTTTCAGCGCTCGATTTTTAAGATCATGTTCTGGAATGAGGCAGAGATCAAATAGCCGAGTCGGGAGACTGGGGCGCATCATGACGATGGAACGAGCCTTCATTTTTCTGCCTAGATATAATAATGGCACATGTGTGCGGTGACCAGCGCCGATGATGATATCCGGTTTGGGTAAGGAAGCAAGTTGAGCGGTGGCGTAGCGGATCTTTTTCCACCATGATCCCAGAGGAAGTTCGATGATGTTTACCTCTGATGGAGTATGGCGTGCGAGCGCCTCTGCCAATCCTTTTGATTGATTGAAGTGCCCTGGTTTCCCATCAGAAAGTAGTAGGATCGATAGCATCGCGTTTTATTGAATCGGAGTTTCAGGAAGTGGGCAACCTAGATGATGGATTAATGAGAGCCATGTATTAGGGTCTTCTGGATCTTGTCCATTCAGTTTATTAGTAATTGTGTAGTCCCTTCCTGCACTAAATCCTGCACAATTGGCTACAGCAGATTTTTTAAGGTCTTTCAATGATAAATGACCGATGTCAAAAACCACCAACAAATCTAAGGGTAATTCATTTTCTCTATCTAGTTTGTCAATGGCAGTTGCGAGAGCAGTTTCTCTGTCGATCTGGTGAAAGGTGATGTTGGCTGCAGAACAATCAAAGGGTTTGCACAACAAATGGAAATGGCAATCTGTAAGCATGCTAACAAGATGATGAATGGCAGTGAGCGATGCGCTTCTTTGAGCTTCGTTTGGCGATAACGCTAGAACAAGTTGCCAAGGCTTGCGATTGAAGCCCAGATCACGGCGACGATTTTTGGCGCGCAAAATATCACGTGCGGGAAGTTTCCACCGATCGTGTAGCCAAAATCCATCACGAGGACTTTTACTTAGTGCCTGTTCTATGCCAGCCATGATGGAAGAGGTGGTGATCTCTTGTTTTGAATCGTGAGGGAAAAGCAATACTTGCCAGCGTCCTGGGGCGATGCGAATGACCGAAGCGAAAAACAAACTCGCTCCAGTTCTTCGCTGCAGTAACGAAGGTAAAGGGGAGCATGAAATATTTCTACCAAAGTAAGGAGTGATCTCTCCCGATTTCCCCGCATTTTGATCCGACAGAATCCCAAGAATGCCGCCTGATCGTAATAACGCAGTTGCTTTCAGAAATGCTTCTTTGCTGGAAAAAAGTTCCATTCCAGATACTTTACGGCGTTTTCTTACAACGGCATCAATGAGATGATTGTTGAGTGGGCGATAAAACGCTCCGCAGCGGGCATTGGGTGAAACGAGATGGCCGAGTCGAGCCAGAATCTCCCAATTTCCCATGTGTGCGAGCGCGAAAATAATCCCTCGACCTGTTTTTTGCGCTTCGGTCACCTGCTGCTGCCCTACGATTTCTACCGAATGGATAATTTGCTCATCGCTCATCAGTGCTGTGCGCATTCCTCCAAGCATATTGGCACCCGCCTGAGAAAAAATTGATTTAGATAACTGTAGTATTTCTGGTTTTGTTAAATTTTCTCCCCAAGCGATTCGTAAATTTCTTTGCACAATTTTACGCCGCGAAGGAAGTATTTTTTCAGCGAAAGATCCGATGGCTGAGCCCAGTTTGTCGACAGATTTGATCGGTAGAAGTTGTAAAAACATCTCCATACAGCGGAAAAGAACATACTCGACAGTATTTTTCCCTGCTGGACGTTTGATGCGATTTCTAGCCACAGGCAAAGCATTTCCTATTTTTTTGCCGGTGGCAAGAGATATTGTTTGGGCGTTAAATATCAGGATAATATGAATTTTTTATAAAATTAATATTTCGTATTGACAAACTATCTTGGTTTGATGATTGTGCACTTTTGATGAACTTGAAACGCAACATTTATTCAGTAAAAATAACGGCCATCATACTAAAAATGATGCTCGCATTTCTATTGCCGTCAGGTGCATCAGATCAAGCAGTTGTGTCTCCTGAAATAGGTGTCTCAGGAAAAGGATTCCCTATTTTTGATGAAGACAGCTCACCACGTGCGGAAGACAATACAGAATTTGATGTAACTACGGCAAATGATGGTCAGATCAAAAAAGTATTTGTGGATGCGCCCCAGTTTTCCGTGACAGTTTTACCTCAGAATAGTGTCTCTGTGGATGGTGTTAGCAGTTTTGAGATCTGTTATAAGCTTCTTACCGCAGGGGTGCATAATGCCACCGTCACGATCACCAGTGATGATAGTGACGAAACATATACACAGGCTTCTAATTGATCGATTTTTCACCCATTACATGAAAACACGGCTGGCCGGATTTCTGATTGGATTGCTTTTACTCATTGCAGTCTGGTTGGGAATCCGGTCAACGTTTTTACATAAACCTGTCGAGACTCCCATAAGTATAGGCGGCAGCAGCAGTAATTCGAATCAGTCATCAAAAAAAGCAATATTGCCTCGGCATTCCGTGGGTAGCAGTCAGCGAGTTAGAGCACCAAAGAAAGTGGCTCCTGAGCAAGCTGATGCGGAAATCAGTAGATTACTCGCTGATGACAAAGTTCCTGTGTTAGAAGCGGCTCAGGGTTTGATTGCCATAGCTGCTGATGCGATGGTGCTGCCTGCTGTTCGCGCGGAGGCTCTTCAGCACGGACTTAACCTAACGCGAGATGAAGATTTTATTGATCTTGTAGTAGTAAATCTTGATGGGAATTTATTTGAAACTCCAGAGATGCAACGCATCGCTCTAGACGATGCCTACAATCGAGGAAACGTCGCAAAAATTTCTTCTGTTTATTCCATTCTGAAAAATGCAAAGGGTGAACTGCGCGATGAAGCACGCGAATTATTAGCGTTTTCCACTCAATCAGATGCGGAAGAAATAGGCGACGACATGGCCAAATGGGAAGCGATCGTAAAAGCTCAACTCCTCAAAGAATCGACCGATGAATGATATGCAGCAGGGTGTTTTCTAATTGTATTATTGACGGCATTACAAAAAATTATTAGAATGCGAGCATGTGGTATTATTCAGCAAATAATCAGCAATTAGGACCGGTTTCCGAGGAGCAATTGAAGGCCATGGCCCGATCCAGTTCTTTAAGCTCGCAAACTCTTGTGTGGAAAGAGGGGATGAGCGATTGGAAAGCTCTTGGAGAGGTCGCTGAGTTAGCCATTTCATTATCG
>CAIRGO010000196.1 GCA_903878115.1 Akkermansiaceae bacterium
AGTCCTTTTGTTTGCGCCACTGCCCACCGATAACATCAAAGGTTTCGTAAGTGACTTGATGATCGTGAGTTTTTTCTGGGCGCTCTTAAACATGATTCCCGTCTATCCGCTCGATGGCGGACAGATGATGGCCGCGGTCTTAGGTCCACAACGTCGCAGACTGATGTTGAAAATCAGTATCGGCACGGCCGTTCTGGTTTCGCTTGCATTTCTATTGTTAAAATTGGGCCTTATGTTCCCTATTTTCATGCTCTTGTATGCCTATCAAAATTTCCAAGAGCTGACTGGCTCATCTGATTGATTTGTTAGAAAAAACACAAGCGCAGACCTGCGACGATCGAGAAAAAAATCACCAATGACTCAAAGTATTTTTGGGGTACTTTTTTCACCAGATAACGACCGCTGAAAACGCCCACCCACACCGCAGGCACGAGCATGAGATTGAGCATCAAGCTATCCGCAGTGATCAGCTCAAGTTGGAAATTGAGAGGCAGTTTAAGGAAATTAATCAGCAGAAAAAAACGCGCGCTGATGCCAATGAGTTCCATTTTGGGAATGCGCTTAGATAATAAATACAGCTGAATAACTGGTCCTGCGGCATTGGCGATCATTGTGGCCATACCGCCAATCACACCAGCGGCAATGCCAAAACCCGTGGAATGCGCCATACGATCAAAAGCTTTCGCATGCAACATCCGCATCGATTGAACTGCCACCATCAGCAACACCGACGCCCCAATCCCGTGGCGCGCTTGTGAGTCATTGATCACCGCCAGCACCGCGTAACCAGCGGCGAGACCGACTAATGCAGGCACTAACAATTTCCACACGGGCTTCCAAGAGCCATGAGCACGGAAAGCCGGATAAACAGTTAGATCGGCAACGATCAGCAAGGGCAACACCAGTCCGACAGAAGTTTTTGCGCCAAAAAGATCGGCAAAGATGAACACCGAAATCAGCGAAATTCCCGTGAATCCAGATTTCGCCAAGCCTACGCAGATGGCACCCAACAGAGCCATCATCAGTGACGCAGGATGATCTAACAAAAAATTCACTTGCCCATTTTCACGATGTGATCGAAGTGTTTTTTCTCCACCGGAGTAATCGAAAGTCGCGTGCCTTTTTGCAACAGAACCATGCCTTCCAGCTTGGCTTGCTCGCGCAATTTATCTAACGGAATCAATTGCGGGAATTCTTTTTCGAACGAAAAATCCACCAGCCACCAGCGTGGTTTTTGTTCGGTCGATTTTTCATCAAAATACTCCGAAGCAGGGTCCCATTGGGTAGGGTCTGGATACGGTTCCGATGCTACCCGAGCAACGCCCGCCACCCCAGGAGGTTTTGCATTGCTATGATAAAATATCGCTAGATCCCCGACCTGCATATCTCGCCACATGTAGTTCCGCGCCTGATAATTCCTCACCCCACTCCAAGGCTCACGTTTCACTTTTTTTAAATCCTGAATCGAGAACACGTCGGGCTCGCTTTTGATCAACCAATACTTCATCGCTGCGCCAACCTAATCAAGCGCGGCGCAAATCACAACCATATCATTTTCAAAACTTCTTGAATATCCCGCGTTTCTCCTTCACCTTGCGCGCCAGTCCTATGCTATCAGTTCACAAGCTCACGAAAATTCTCGGCGGTCGCACACTACTTCGCGAGGCGGAAATGACCATCAATTGGGGCGAACGCGTCGCTCTCGTCGGTCCGAACGGTGCGGGCAAATCCACCCTTTTCCGCATGATTCTCAATGAAGATTCACCCGATGAGGGCACCATCGAGCGCGACGAATACGCCATCACTGGTTACCTAGCGCAAGAAGCCGGAGCTCCGAGCGATGAAACAGTGATCGAAATTGCCATGGGCGTGACTCCAGAAATGGTAGGCCTGCTGCGCACGATGCGAGAACACGAATCCAAGGACAATCACGGCGATCCTGAGTATGCCAAAGCACAAGATCAGTTCAATCACCTCAACGGTTACCAACTTGAGCCCAAAGCAAAAAAAATTCTCAGCGGTCTTGGTTTCAAAGAAGATGATTTTCATAAACCAGCGCACGAATATTCCGGTGGTTGGGTGATGCGCGCCTACCTCGCTCGTCTTTTGGTCATGGAACCAGACCTGTTGATGCTCGATGAGCCCACCAACCACCTTGACCTGATTTCACTGCTGTGGCTGCAACGCTATTTGCTCAATTACTCCGGTGCGATTCTGATGATTTCACATGATCGTGATTTCATGGATGCACTCGTCGAATCCGTGGTGGAAATCGATCCTGATGCAGCGAAATTGATCACCTATCCAGGAAATTACACTGCTTACCTTCAACAACGCGAAGCACGCTACGAGCAAAATGTTCAGGCTTATCGCAACCAAACAAAAGAAATCGAAGGACATCAAGAATTCATCGACCGCTTCCGCCAAGTGACCTCGAAAGCATCGCAAGTACAGTCACGGATCAAGTTTTTGGAAAAATTCGAGCGTCTCGAAAAACCTCGTGCTCCGCGTAAGGCATTTAAATTCAGCTTCCCACAACCTCCGCGATCGAATCAAAAAGTCATCGAGCTGCATAAAATTTCCCAAGCATACGGGACCAAACAAATCTACAAAGACCTCGATCTCACCATAGAACGCGGCGACAAAATCGTGCTCGTCGGTCCGAACGGCGCGGGTAAATCCACCTTGCTAAAAATTCTCGCTAACGTCATTCCGATCAACGGCGGCAAAATCGATGTCGGCTACGCGACCAAGCTGGGCTACTATTCACAGCATCGTGCCGAGTCACTGAACGAAAACAACACGGTGTTAGAAGAAGTCATGAGCGCCTGCTCGACGCTCCGCGAAGAAGAAGCGCGCTCGATTCTTGGCTCATTTTTATTCCGTCGCACCGATGTCGAAAAACGCATCCCTGTGCTCTCTGGAGGCGAAAAATCACGACTCAATCTGGTGAAATTTCTCGTCAATCCACCGAACTTGCTATTGATGGATGAACCGACCACGCACTTAGATATTTTATCAATCGACTCATTGGTATCGGCATTGAAAAACTATGAAGGCACGCTGGTATTTATTTCCCATGATGTGCACTTCATTCGTTCTCTCGCAGAAACCACTTTGCACATCAACAATGGCACCGTCACGCGCTACTCGGGTGGCTACGAATACTTTCTCGAGAAGTCAGGGATCAGCGATGATCGCGGCTCCGTAACGGCGTAATGGATTATCTGCCAGCGAGATAATTTTTTACCTTCACATCTCTCATCATCACCAGCACCACAATCGGATAGACGAAGGTGAAACAGATGCTGATCAGCCCACCGTAAGCAGCAACATTTGACATGATCGAGGTAAAACCTGCTGGCATGGCACCCGCTTCTTGATAGATCTGTTCCGTCATTCTTTTGGTGATCGGCACCACCCAGATAATGGAGCAGATCAGCGTGATCACTTTCATCACAATGGATGTCCAAGCGTAACGAATCGATAGAATACGCCCCCGATCTTTCGCTTTGAGAAGAGCTAATCCAGCCATGAATAACATCACGATCAAAATCAAAGAAAATACAATTCCTCCCCATGAAAAAACGTTAAGTTCCCTCATGTAGGAAGCCTGAATGTCAGCCATGCCGGGTTGTTGTCCCGGCATACTACCGATAGCACTCATAAGTTTATCAGCAAAAACAAGTGCGCCCACTTGATAAAGCGTGCTTAGTATACCAATGCCGCCGATCACCAAATGCATAACTCCAAAGGTTTTAATTGTACCTGGCTCCCGTGCCATTTGCGGCGCCATCGGCATCCCCGCTGGTGGCTGATTACTCATGTAGCTCTGTGGTGAACTGTAAGGTGATGGCTGCTCAGTCATGACCGACAGATGATTTATCAGTGATCGAATGTAAAGCTAATTTATTGCTGCTCTGGAGCGCGATGCTGATGGTTGCATCACTTCCCGCTTGATGATGGTAGTTTCCTAGCATAGAATCGAACATGCGCCGCTGGGCAATAATGGTAATGAGCATTGCAACGATTGCATCAGGCGAAGACCTGACGCAGGCGCGCAGAGAATTTGCCAAAAGCGTATTAGCTCGTGAACATGGGAAAAATCAAGAAGCCGCGCAGCATTTGGAGACAGCGCGACTGGCGCATCCTACGTCCATCATTTTAGTCAATCGAGTGGCGTTAATTTTGGTCGCGTCTGATGATATCAAAGGCGCCTCCACTCTCTATCGAGAATTAGCGGCAGCTCGTCCCGACAGTCTCCGCGCCCAGTTTCTCTATGCAGATTTTCTGCGCGAAAGTAGTCATGATGACGATTTTTCGTTAGACTTAGCGGCTACTACCTTAGAAAAGGCGCTCCTAAGATTTCCGCTAGATCAGCAGGTCATGGAACGGTTGTTTCGCATTTACGAACAACGCCGGCAACGAGAGAAATCGTTAGCTCTTTATCAATCGTATCTTGCCTCGCCCTCAGCGAATCCACAATTGGCTGAAACATTTGCGCGGACTTTGTTTCCGTCTGATGACAAACAAGTTCTTGCTGATTTGGATCGCCTCTATAAATTGCAAATGGATGTTACGCCCGCAGATCCGATCTTGGCGTGGGCCGCTTCTGAGCATTTTCGTAAGAGCAAAAGACTTCCCGATGCCATTCGAATATTACAACAGCACACAACGGCAGCACCAGCCTCACTAGAACTGCGCGTGCGCACAGGCATTTTGCAACTCGCGAACGAGCAAGCTGCCGATGGCGAAAAAACCTTGCTCGATGTGCTCGCTATCGCGCCTGAAAATCTACTTGCGCACCAAAGTCTCGCAAAACTTTATACCAAGCAAAATAAAATCGACCAGGCATTGATCCATCGCGCTGATGCATTAAAAATTGGCGGTGGTGAGGTATCAGACTTTCAAAAGCTCGCCGATGAGTGGATGAATGAAGGCGAGAACAAACGGGCGCGGATTTTGTTAGAAAAATCCTGTTATTATTATCCAAAAGATCAGCAACTCGCGTGGCAACTAGCCGTCGCCACACATCGTGATCCGGAAACAGCCGCAAAAGCGTTAGAACTTTTCCGCAAAGCCGAAGCAATGAATCCCGAGCCGATTAAAAATCCCGACTATCTGAGCGAAGCGGCCGCCGCATTTTGGTTAGCCAAAGACACAGTACGCGCTGAAACCATGCTGCGCCAAGCAATCAAACTTTATCCCGCGACAGAGAAGAAAGAAAGTGCAACTGCCATGCGCCGACTCGCCTCATGGTGGCAAGAGCAAGGGAAAAACGAACAAGCAGCACAAGCCTTGATCCAACGTGCTGATATGTTAGATAAATAGTTTTCACTAGTGCGAGAGACACTATGGAATGGCACTTTTTAGCTAAGGATATTTTACAATGTGTTGCTAGCACAAAAGATTGCATATCATTCCAAGTTTATGTGGTCAAAGAAAACTCTCCAGATGCGCATGGGGAATGTAAAAAATTCCATCTGAATAAAAGCACTAAGTTACTACTTAGCGATCGTTTTCATTCAACTTCTCAAGCACCTTATCAAGTTGATGGACGCTCTGTTTCAGCGTTTTGATTTCTTCCAGCAATTTGGGTATGCGCCGCTGGAGCGCTTGAACTTTTAACTCTTGGCGAAGTGGCTGCGCAGGATTGCCGAGATAAGATTGACCACCCTTTAAATTTGTCGTTACGCCGCAGCGCGATGCCAACACTGCTTGATCTCCGATTTCCAAATGTCCCGCAACGCCGACTTGCGCAGCGCAGACCACGTAATTTCCAAGCTTGCTACTACCAGCAATTCCAGTGAGCGCGATGATGATGCTGTGTTTGCCAATTTGCACGTTATGGCCAATCTGCACCAGATTATCAATCTTAGTGCCTTCGCCAATCAATGTTTTGCCAAAGCGGGCGCGATCAACGCAAGTATTGGCGCCGATTTCTACGTCATCGCCGATTTCTACGATGCCGACTTGCGGAATTTTTTGGTGACGCCCTTTCACAAGTTCATAACCATAGCCGTCAGAACCGATAATCGCGCCGGGCTGGATAATGACCCGATGTCCGAGAATGCAGCCTTCGCGGATGCTAACGTTTGAATAAATAAGACAGTTATCGCCGATTTTCACCTCACGACCGATCACGGTATTTGGATAAATTTCCGTACCATCACCGATTTCTGCACCGGCCATGATCACCACACCCGGATGAATACAAACGCGAGAGGGGTCGATTTTTACCGATGGATCAATATGGGCCGATGCATGAACACCAGGCTCAAAATGGCTTTGGGCTTTCGAAAAATGGCTGATCACTGCGGAAAATGCCATAGTTGGGTTCTCGACCTCAATCAAGGCCATTTCTTCTGGACCATCGGTCACACCTAGCGCGACCAAACAAGCACCTGCTTTACTTTGCAGAAATTGCTGATGGTATTTTGCATTGCCGAGGAAGCTGACTTCTTGCCCTTGTGCTAGATCGAGCGAAGAAATACCGGTATAAAAAGCGTCGAGCTTGCCTCTGACGATGTTACCATCAGTCAATTGGGCAAGCTCGCGTAACGTTACATCCACTGAATAATGGAGCAGAATTATTTATCTTTCGGTGCCTCAGGCGCAGGTGCTTCTGGTGCTGGGGCTGACTCCGCAGGAGCGTCTTTGTTAAGATCTTTCAGCAGAGCAGCGGTGATATCCGTGGCATCTTTGGTGTAAAGAAGGAAAGGCACCTGAGATGTACTCATGCCAGATTTGTCGAAAACATAGTCGAAGTTTTCGGCCTTCGCACGTTCTTCTACCAGCTTGCGGATTTCTTCAAGAATGCCGCGCATACGCTGCACCATTTTTTCATTCAGCGCTTGGTTTTTGCGTCCTAGGAATTCCCGGCGCTCTTTATCAAGCTGAATGCCTTCTTGATATTTTGCTTGGTGATCTTTGTAAACTTGCGCTTTTTTCTGGTCAGAAAGTGATGGATCTTCGATTTGTTTTTTCAACAAAGCAATGTCACTCTCGATTTGACGAATTGCCGTGAGCTTTTCGTTGTTATCTTTTTGAATACGTGCCCGTTCCACATTGATTTGTTGCTGTGCCTCAGTAGTACGATAATACTCTTTGAAAAGCTGCTGCATGTCTACAGTAGCAATTTTCAGCTTCGCATCCTGTGCTGCGGCGCTGCCAACAAATAAGGCAGCCATAGCCACCGCGATGAATCGACGAATGATAGTCATAATGATGTAATTTCCGTGCGGAAGAGCTTTAATCCTACGCTAAATCCCCTTTGCGTCAACGCTTTTGTTTCTTTAAGTTTTTCAGATGTTTATTTAAGAAGCCTTGCTAATTCTGTTATTACTGTTAGCATTTCCTTGAGCAATTTTGCTTATTCACCCGTGAACGATAAAAAAAATTCGAATCTCCGCATTGAACAGTATCTGGGCGTCACTGCTCTTGCGTTGATACTCATCGGAGGTTTTTACATCCTCAAACCCTTCATGACGGCATTGATGTGGTCATGCATTCTTGCCTTTGCGCTATGGCCAGTGCAACGCTTGATCACACGTTGGTTTCGCGGACGCCGCACCATTGCGGCGATTTGCGTAGCGCTGGTAGTGACGCTGTTGCTGGGTGGCCCGATGTTTTTGATCATCATGGGGTTAAAGGATGATGCAGCCGCTTTAGGCACGAATACTCGTCAGTGGATCGAAATGATCCCGGAAAAACCTCCTGAATTTATTGATAAATTACCGCTCGATACCAAAGAAATTTCTGAGACATGGACAGAGTCTGTAGTCGCCATCAAAACAACCATCAATCGAGCGAATCAAGTCGCCAACGAAGCACCACCCAAGGCGAAGATTGTTGTTGTTAACGGCGAGCTTTCCGAAGCTCCTAGTCCTGCTCCACTGGATCTAACACTTCCAGCGCTCACTCCTACTGGACCTTTAGAAAAAGAGCCATCACGTATTCCTGAAATACTCGGACGACTATTGGCATGGGCAAATTCTTGGTTGCCGGGAGCTACGCTTGCCGTTGGCAAAGGTTTAGTGCAATTTTTACTGAGCATTCTTCTTACTTTTTTCATCTTGCGTGACGGCCAAGCACTCGGCGCCAGATTGGCTGTAGCAGCATTGCGGATTGCTGGACCAAAAGGACAGCACTTAATGAAAGTGGCGGGCAGCACTGTTCGTGGTGTGGTCTATGGAATTATTGGTACGGCATTAGCGCAAGGCATTTTGGCGGGAATAGGTTTTGGACTAGCTGGTGTTCCAGCTGCCGCATTGCTCGGCGTTTTGACATTTTTTCTATCCGCCATTCCCATCGGGCCTCCAACAGTATGGATTCCCGCAGCGGTGTGGCTTTTTAGTAAAGGGGATAATGGCTGGGCCATTTTCATACTCGTTTGGGGTATCTTCGTGGTGAGTGGCGTTGACAATATCATCAAGCCATATTTGATCAGCCATGGAGCTAAAATCCCTTTCATTGTGGTGTTCATGGGGGTTCTCGGAGGAGCATTGGCTTTTGGACTTGTGGGTGTATTTTTAGGGCCCACTCTGCTGGCCGTGGCCTATCGATTGATTGAAGAATGGTCATCGGCCAATGCCTTGCTTGCTGAGGAATCGGTGATTATCACACTCGATGCACCGACAGAGTTTCCCGCTGCGAAAGAGGCTGAAGCATAAATATTCTATTCCGACACGGCTTCTGCGCGCAGAGGCGGCGTTTCCTCTACGACCCGGGCGGGTGGTGCTGGCTGCTCTTCGATGATTGCATCCGCCCTGGGCGGAGGAATATCTTGTAATGGTTTTGCCCGCGGCGGATCGATCGGTGCGCCTTCCACAGGCAACGCGCGCTGTGGTTTTACCAATGTTGCTTTTGGTGGCGCTGGCTCTACGGGAGGCATAATGATGGGTGCTGGCGGCTCCTGAATGGGCAATGCTTTTAGCGGAGCTGTTATAACAGGATCAAATGCAGGAGGCAAAGACTTGCGCATTTTCAACTCTACGCGACGATTGATGCTCTGATCTTCTTGGCTCCCAGTAATTACTATAGGCATAGCTTTTCCTAAACCTCTCGTGATGATTTTGTTTGCATCCATACCAATGCCCACAAGATACTGTTTCACTGATTCAGCACGGCGGCGTGACAGGTCGTAATTAAAAGCATCTCCACCTACCAGATCCGTGTGACCATCGATCCAGCAATACAAGTTTGGGTTACGGTCCATCACCAAGGCGATTTTTTGCATTGCCACTTTGCAACCAGATTGAAGATTGGAGCTATTAAATTCAAAAAGTAAGTCACCTGGGAGCATGGTAATTTTGCCAACCAACACATTTTCTGGCAATCCCGCGATTTCGTCTAAAGTGGAGGTGCCGCCGGGCACACCATTCGGCGAAGTCCCTTGGTTCCCTTTTTTAATCAATTCCTCCATATACGCATCGAGCGGATCCGCTTTGGCGAGATCAGCGCCTGGGTCAACAATCATTTGGCCATCGGCCGCCTTAGGTAATGGGGAATCCATTTTACCCAAACTGGTAAGATCTAAGGGAGAAATTTCCATGCTTGCCGCAATATCAGCCGCATTAGCCGCTGGGTCGCCTGGCAGTGCAGGCGCTTCCATCTTGATATCGACATTGAATTCCGCCTCAGTCGCGTCGGGCTTCATCGTTAGCTCAGGATCTTTTAATTGCTCGAGAATTTCAATGTCATCCACCAATTTCGAACGATCAGGCTCTGGGGTCTTGGTCACCTCTTGGGGCGGAGCTTCTGGCACAAAGATCTCTTCCTCGACAGGGCGCACCATCACTGGCTCAGTAACTATTTCCTCGGTCGTGCTTGACCAACCAAAGTCCATTTTAATGTGTCCAAGTGAAACAAACAAAATAATATGGATAATGATAGCCGTCAATAAGGACACCACCATCCACCACCCGATCCGATCAGGCGGGGGTAAAAAAGACTCTCTGCCGCGCACATGTGCCGGCTGATGCCAATCGAAGCGACCTTCCATGCCTGTAGTATACACGAAAAATTCTGCGAATCAATCATCAGATTGTTAAATATCTTGGCACAGGGATTGCTTAAGCCAAAATTGAACCATTCGATATTATGCCAGAAAAAGCAAAATCTAGTGCCAAGAAGCCGGCAGCAAAAGCAGCAGAAAAGCCCGTCGCAAAAAAAACGACGACGCCTGCGGTAAAAAAAGTCAAGAAGCCAGCTGTCAAAGAAGCCACAGCGACCGCTGCGCCAGCCAAAAAGCGCACAAGCACCGCCACACCGCGTAAAAATGAAAAAATCACCCTTGAGCAGCAGCCATCCAGCGAAGTTTCCATGTCACAAGATGTAGTAGAAGTGGCCGCCTATTTAAATTGGTGCGGAAGACGCAATCAGGGCTTGCCAGATGATGCGTTTGCTGATTGGATAAGTGCCGAACTGTTGACTGGCCTTGCTAATTAAGTGATTTTTGCACTTTTTTTACGCACGCCAACGCCCCTAAACATATTTTTTTAAATAAATCATCTATTGGCATGGCTCATGCTATAATCTCCATACAACCTGAATAAACATGAAAAAAATTGAAGCTATCATCAAACCGTTTAAACTTGAAGAAGTAAAAGAAGCGCTCGCAGAAGTGGGCGTGCAAGGCATGACTGTCACCGAAGTTAAAGGCTTTGGTCGTCAAAAAGGCCATACTGAAATCTATCGAGGATCTGAATACACCGTGGATTTCCTTCCTAAAGTCAAAATTGATATCATTGTTGATGATGGCCAAGTCGCCACCGTTGCTGAGGCAATTGTGAAAAGCGCAAACACCGGAAAAATCGGTGATGGAAAAGTTTTTATCTCCAATATCGAAGAAGCCATCCGTATCCGTACGGGTGAGACTGGATCCTCTGCTGTTGCTGTTAATTAATTGTTGTTTGAGCTATCATATCAAACCGCTGCACGAAAGTGTGGCGGTTTTTTTGTGCTTGTACATCACGAAAAAAATTCAAGCAAAAATTATCATTCCTTAAAAATATTACTCAATAGATTGCTTGGCGAAATCTATAGTTCTGACTAAACTCTTGTCGATGGATATTACTCTAGCACTTCCAGAATCTTCTAAGCCCAGCAGCATGCGGCAAGTCATCACCGCTCTGCGTGCACAAAAATTAGACATTACACACGATCACAAAAATTGGGGCGATTGGATTCGCTTGGCAGGATGTGAGACCGTGATCAGTATCGAATGCAATCATGGATTAACTAGCTCTGCCACAGTGGAACATAGTGATGATGACTCTGAAGACATATTACCCGCGATCTACCGCGCCTTTCATCAACTCGGCTGGATTGGCATTGATGAGGATGGCGAGTTTCAACTTCTCTAACTAATTCTAGCAGTTGCCAAAAAAAACTCCAGCACCTGAAAAAAATCGCCCACGCTTTCGTCGCTATCTTGGTGCTTCCTTGGCAGTTTTTATTCTAGGCATCGCTATCGTCGCATGGTGGAAGAAAGAAACAATATCCATCGTTTGGCAACGTCTGATCCCGTCAATTCCAGGCATTAAAAAAATAGAATCACCCGTCCCTGATCAAGCCCGCTGGGAGTTATTGCAGCAAGATCTTAAACGTTGGCGCATTCACTATGCACAGCAATATCGCAACGCGAAAACGGCACAGGAAAAATACCGAGTTCTTCATAAATGCAGAGAATTGTTAGAACATAGTTTGCCAGAAATGATGCGTTGCTGGCTAGGTACTGCGTGGGATTTTAATGGAACAGCCGTTCAGCCAGGCGCAGGAAAAATTGCCTGTGGATACTTCGTTTCTACCATACTTGAGGGTGCAGATTTTCAGGTGACCCGCACACAACTTGCTCAGCAGGCATCGCAAAATATTTTACGAACATTTGTCGATGATAAAGATATGCGCCTTCGTGTAGGCGTGCCGTATAAAACCTTCGCAGCTGAAACATCCCGTAGCGAGCCCGGCATCTACATCGTCGGCCTTGATACCCATGTGGGATTTTTAGTGGTGAAAGATCAAACTTTCCACATGATCCACTCTTCGGGGTCGATTCCATGGTGCGTGGTCGAGGAAAATCCTGATCAAGCACACGTGCTAGAGAGATCAAATTACCGCGTCCTAGCAAACATCACTGCCAATGACGCCGTGATTCGCCGCTGGTTACTGGGAGAGACTTTTACTACTTTTCGATAAATCAATTTACGACCAGCGAGCTATCGCGTCTTTTACTCGCTCTTGGATAAGATTGGCAAAGCCATCCGAACCATCTTCACGGAGGAAGTCGAGGTAGTTATCACAAACTGACTGGATTTCATCAATCGCATCTGGTCCACATGCTTCGAGAGAATTTAAGGCAAACTCAAAATTACGCTTCGCTAGAGCGGGGTCACCCGTTTTGATCAGTGCTAATGCCAGATTGTTGTATGACTGAGCGGTATCAAGATGGTTTTCACCAAAAGACTTTTTGCGTGCATCCAAAGCCATCAGATGCATCTCACGCGCCTGTTCATAGTATCCTGATTGTTGATAAAGAGCGCCGAGATTATTGCAAACGCAAGCTGTCTCATCATGAGACTGGCCTAAAACACGATGCATGATTTCCAAGGCTTTAAGAAAAGCATTTTCAGCGCCATCGGTATCCCCTAACGATTTCTTTAAAAAGGCAATATTGTTCGATAGCGACGCAACATCTAGTGGTGCCGGTGGTTGCGCCTTCTCAAAGAAATACAATGCCTGCTCCCAGAGTTCAATGGTGAGTGGCACATTTCCCAATTCATCGTGGACAGCACCGAGACCGGCGTGCAAACGTCCTAATTGCGCACTGAGATCAAGCCGACCTTCTAACTGATCAATCGCCTGCTTGTAATCATCACGTGCGGCTTCCATTTCTCCCATGCTGCGCAGCAAATCGCCGCGCACTTCTAGAGCAGAGGCAAATGCCTCGATGCTATCGACATCGCTGCTAAGTTCTTTCTCTGCTTTTTCTACAGCAGCATTGGCGCAGTGTTTCGCTTCGGCAAAATTGCCGTCGCTGCACAACTCCCCTACACGATCGCGTAGTATTGTAATGAGATTGACTTTTGTTGATTCCATGACCCGTGCGATTACATTACTTCACAAATATAGGCTTTGACTAGGCAAAAAATCATTCATTTTCTAATCTCTCTAGGAGCTCTTTACGCATCGCAGGCAAACCAGTGCCTAAATCAGCCAAAGCGACTATCACATCCCCTGATTCTTTCCCTACTCCATGAAGCCTGGCAAGTTCACGCTCAAAAAATCTCATCGCTTTTCGATTCGCTCCTACCTCAGCAATATGATCCAATCCTCGATGCAGCAAATCGTAAATTTCCGGCTCCGGATGTTCAATTTCGGTAATTTTTTCAATCAATCCGCAGAAATAGCCCGCCATCAACGTATTAACATATCTTTTTCGCAACCCCTCGCGATAGTGAATCACACTGCTCTCGCGCAAATGATGCAAGTTCCCTTTCTGAGCGCGCTGCCAAGAAAGATCGGCGCTAAAAAATAGATCAATTTTACCAGCAAATGGACTGCTTGGACGTCGAGCACCCTTCGCGACTGTCTCCACTAGCCCATGTTGCATCGTCCACCAACGCACAATGGAGCTCGTTTCCGTAAGCTTAATAATTCGGATCACAATGCCCTGTGATTTTTCTAACACGCCGCGATGATGACCTAGCAGACGCAAATTTCCAAGGATGGATTTTGTATCAAGTAGTATTAGTAATTCTCCTTGCCCTTGGATAAAAAATATGCCCAAATTTGTTAGATACATGAATGTAAAATTTGATCCTGTCGATGTTGTAGGAGCTGGCTGCTGGGACTGCATTTCACGATTATTTCTTTTTGCTACCTCGCTATGGGTCGGTGGTGGAATCGGTGCTTGGGCTCTGAATGCGGACGATTTATTGGACTCCCCTGTGCAACCAATTGTCACTTTTTTGATTGGGCCATTTTACCTTCTCTCTGCGCTTGCATTTATCACTCTGCCTACTGTTTTAATAGGGATATTTATCTTTATTCGCACAGAAAAGGAGTTAGCTCCCCGCTGGGCAGGATTCGCTTCTGCCATTGGTTTTTTCGTATTGCTAGGAAATTTTCGGGGTGTCAAGCACCACTGGCTGTCATGGCCAATCTGGTTGATACTCACTCTCATGTTATGCACTGCAACATGGTTTTTTATCCAGTGGCAACGCAATCGCTGGGTCCAAGAGCTAGAAATATTGAAAGATGAAAATCGCCAACGTCGCGCCGATATGCACGCTGAATTCGGCACATCTCCCTTAAATATGTATGAAATCGACGATGAACCATAATGCTCAGCTGAGCCGATGATTAGACAACATACCCTGATGTTGGAAATCTCAACATCGCACGCGCGCCACCTTCGGCACGATTTTCTAACGTAATCGATCCATGATGAAGTTCCGCAGCTTCTTTGACTAAATTCAAACCTAGCCCTGTGCCCTTACGGCCTGATTGGTGATGTCGCAGCGAATAAAATCGATCAAATACTTTTCCTAGCGCATATTCTGGAATTCCAGGTCCACGGTCGTCAATGGTGAGGACTATTTCATCGCCTTCCGCATATAAATCAATGACAACTACTGCACCGGCTGAAGAAAAATCGATCGCATTTTCCACCAGATTGGTTACGGCCGCACGCAGCACAAAAGCATCACCTTCAACGTTCATGATCCGATCAGGCAAATGAGCATCGAGGGTTACCCGGGCAATTTCACCGATTGGCTCAGCCTGCTTCAATGCGCGTCTTACAATTTCACAAAAATCCAATGTCTCCACCGCATCAAGCCTTGATTTGCTCTCCACGGCAGAAAGCTCTAACAATCTACTGATCAATCTCTCTGCCCGTGAGGTTTCTGAGCGAATATTTTCCAAAAACCGATCACGATTTTTCTGGGGCATTTCTTCATGAAGTAGCTCAGCAGCTCCACGGATCGCCGCCAGCGGACTTTTCATTTCATGAGTCAATGTTTGTGTGTAACGTTCGACGTAGCCCCTGCCCTCTAATGCCTCGCGCATCGTTTCTAAGGCATGATACAAAGTGTTAACTTCTCGGCCTGCACCTAATTTTGGTTTCGGTGGACGCAGACCTTTTTCCACAGAGCGCGCATACTCGGTGAGAATTCCTATTGGCTGATAGACCCACCAAAATACCGCTGCTATTAGTAATAGAATACCCAAACCAATGCTAATGATTGATCGTAAAATCACACTGCGCCGCTCGGCTATCATTGGGAGGGCGTCTGCTTGTTTTTTAAACACCGTCACCACTCCAAGTGGTGCATTAATGGGTCCTAAAGGTGCACCTACATACATGATTGATGTAGTCGAATCATCTTCGGCTTCACGCGTACTGCGGGCACCATACTGGCCATTGAGCGTCAAGCTTACATCACGTTTCTCAGTATAATCCAGACCTTCTCGCCGACCACCGTCACTATCAAATATTACCTTACCTTTGGCGTCGGTGACATAGAGGTTTAATCCGACCTGCTGTTTTTGTAGCGAAAAAATCTGTGCCTGAAATTCGTGAACACGGGCGCGCGTGAAAATTTCTCGTAGTCGGGCATTATCAAGTTTACCGTCCTTAGTTTCCTGCGATACCAATTCAGAAAAAACATGCGCCACATCAACCATCACTTCTTCGGTCGCTTGTAAAATCTGCGGCTCCACATCATCTAACAAGTATCGCGTCAGTTGATAAAACCCTGCAACGATCACCAAGGTAATAAGCAATAAGGTAATGCGAGTCAGCCTCATGTAACATCGTTCATTCAATCCATTACTAACACATAGCCCAAGCCACGTCGTGTCTGAATATAGTCTTCCGCCCCGAGCGAGGCATGGCGAATTTTTGCGCGAACCGTTTTGATATGAGCGTCCACCGTGCGATCGGTCACCGCACCAGGGTCATACCATGCTTTTTCTAGCAATTGATCACGACTAAACACCCGGCCTTGATTTTCTAGCAGGACCAGCAATAGCTTGTACTCGTGAGCGGTAAGGTCTAAACAAACGCCATGACAATGAATGCGCATCGCCACCGCATCATGGTGCAGTGGTTTTCTGGCAGTCGTAGCAGCCAAGGGCGCGGGCGCCTCAACCCCAGCAACGTTACTACTGCGTCGTAAGATCGCTCGCACCCTAGCGGTAATTTCACGGGGGGAAAATGGTTTTGTTACATAATCATCCCCACCAATTTCGAGCCCGAGAATGCGGTCGATTTCATTATCACGTGCCGTCAAAAACAACACCGGGATATTACTTTTTTCACGTATTTTCCGACATACATCAAAACCTGTCATGTCTGGTAATCCTACATCGAGAATCATGAAATCAAACTCGCTCTTGGCAAAGGTCGAGAGGCCATCACCGCCAGTAAGCACATGGGTTACCACAAAACGATCCGTCTCTAGCGCATAAATTAATGCATCCGCAATCGCTGGTTCATCTTCCACTAACAATACACGTGTCACGTTGCGGATACTGCACAGAGTTCAGTTTAATTCCAGCATTAAAGGAAAAAATTTCTTGTTTTGTAACGAAAACCATCGTCTCAGTGATCAGAATTTTCCGCCTACATCCATTACTTGCTATTGGCAGCAAAAACTGCATAGTGCCCGCCAGTTCATTCATGTCAAAAAAAGGATTTTCACGCAAAGGCGAGCGACGACGTAAGACGACAGTGGAAGCATTGTCTGGATCGACGAATGTGCCTACTGCTGCTGAACAGACAACAACATCAAACAGCACCGTTGGCAAAGCTAGTGCTGTTATCACGCGAGAAATCAGCGTGCAAGCCACGAAACTCGACATCGAGGTGAGCGGTGTGTTTGATCGCATGACGCGCATTGCGCCAGTCTTTGTTCCAGCCTCTGAAATGCAAACTTCCACGTCTGACGATACAGAACCTGCTTGGATTAGCGAGAAAGCAACCAATTCAAATCATCGTTGGCTGTGGACTGGTGTCGGCGCATTTTTGTTGTTCATGATCGCCATGATTGCATTATTTCATTTCGTATCCCAACGTCCTTCCGGCTCAACCAATGCACTGGCAACATTAGAAGTAATCTCTGAGGAGTATGACCCACAGTCCCCCTTATTTATTTTTCAGCAAAATCCCGGGAAAGCCCAAGAGCAATGCCTCGATATTCTGCGCCGCTATGCTAGCGCCAAAACAATAGAAGAAGCGCAACCACTGGTTCGATCATCCCCAGAAATCAAATCCCTGCTTCAATCATCATGGCAACCATGGCCAATTCCACCAATTTTGGATGACAATACCTGCGTGGGCAGTTTTGATGAAACATCTGGACGAGCTTATTTTATCCTAGAGGGATCATTCGCAGACGGGAAAAAATTTACCACCTATTTTGTATCGCAAGGAAACAGCTTGGTCCTTGATTGGGAAGCTACCACGGGACACTGCGATATGGCTCTGTCAGAATTTTTAAAACACCCACCTGCGACTCCTGTTAAGATGCGTTTGGCTCTTACTCCATCACCTTACTACATGCCTAGCCTAAGCGAAAAAGATTATGAATCCTATCGTTTGCAGGACATTCAAAACGACACTTATGCTTGGGGATACGTGGCACGGAATAGCCCAGCGCACCAACATATTCAGTCAATATTGCAGAGCGGGTCCGTATTGCTAGAGCAATTACCAGAGGCCAAAGCAACGGTGAAATTACAGAAAATTAACCAGCTCAATCGAGAAAATCAATTTTTTATCACAGACGTGCTTCACAAAGGCTGGGTTATGCCCTAGGGTAAACGCGGTGAGCGAAAAAGAAATAGGCTGGCATCATTGCGGCAAGTGCGGCGAAGTTTACTTTGCCGCAGAACGAGGCGCATTATGCACCGCATGCGGACGCACGCCGATTCCCTTAAAGAAAAAAATTACAGTTCATGCCGTGGAAGGCAATTCGCAAACTGTTCGCAAGGAATTTAGCCCCAATCTCGCCATTGGGCCGATCGCTACGCCAAAACTAGTGCGGATTGAGTCACATCAAGATAGTTCCACAGCAATTGACGTCAAACAACGCGAGCGCACTGACCGCGTACGGAAAAAAAACTATACTCTAGCGAAATTCATCGCTGGGTGGTGCTTACTGCTCTGCATTGCAGCCACAGCTATCTATATAAAAAATTCAAAAGAGGCCGCGCGCATCAATCCTGTGACTAAGCCTGAAGAAAATGCATCTTCAAGCCAGCAAAGCATCGACATCGACATTATGAATCGATCAGAAGCAGAAATTTATAAAACAGCAGCGGAATTTTTTCAAGTGACCGCACCCGAGATGCGCGCTGCCTATTGCCTCAAAAGACCGCGTCTCGTGCAAACCATGAATCTCGATGGTGCCAAGGCGATGATTTTTAATCCCGAAGTCATCCCCGCACTCATGCAACGAAACGTCATCCACCCTGCTGGCATCGCATGTGTGGAAACGGTTTGGCAGGACGCGCGCGGTCGACAAGTAGAATTAGTATTCCGCGAACAAGATCAGCAATGGTTAGTCGATTGGGAAAGTTACGCAAAAAGCTCCGAGAAACCATGGATCATTTTTCAATCCGAGAATGACGAAGCGGAAGCAACGTTCCGCTTACTGATGCGCGAGAGATCCGTGAGTCGTGATGCTGGAGATGCGTCAATCAGTCTCATTTTTTACGAGCCTGGATTTTTCCATGGTGCTGATCTTGGTGCCGCCACTCCAGAGATATTAGTTGATCGCAGAAGCCGCACAGGAAAATTACTTGTGGCGGCCCTTGCTGCACGGATGAATGAGGAGCCCGTCTATGGCTCCATGTATCCCTCTTCTGATCCGCCGAATACCGCCCGCGTCCATGTGAAAATACGTCGATCTATCGTCAATGGAGAAAAAATCTTTACGATTACAAAACTCATTGCCTGCCACTGGATGGGAATCGATGATATTGGGATTGAACTAACTGACGGACAGTAATCCAGCGCGCATCGTTTCTAACGGAGCCTGCCCAGGAAACCAAATATCAAAGGCAAGAACGCCCTGATGGAGCAGCATGGAAAACCCATTGGCCACTCGCGCTTGCTGCTTTGATGCCAAGCGTAAAAAATCGGTCAATGGCGGTTTGTAAATGGTGTCATAGACCAAATGATGTGCGGAAAAACATCCTTCGTTTACAGGCGAATGATCGTCACTTTTCAGGCCCACAGAGCTTGTGTTGATCAATAGTTGACACTGCCGTGCCACCCCTTCTAGCTGAATGTCACTTAACGCCATCGCGTGAAATTTTGTTAGAGGAAAACGCTTGCGTAGCAATGCTGCCAAGCTCTCAATTTTCTCCAACGTGCGATTGACCAATACGATCCGTTCGGCACCATCACGAGCGCATTGGGTGGCTATGGCCTGGCCTGCACCACCACCAGCACCGATGATCATCACCCGTTGCCCCATCAAACTAATGGCAAATTCTTCCTGCATCGCACGGGCAAAGCCTGGTCCATCGGTATTCCAGCCATGCACTTCACCATCGATGAATTTCACCGTATTGACCGCACCAATTTGCATGGCAGCATCATCAACATGGTGACAGGCGTCCAATGCCGCAAATTTATGGGGAACAGTGATATTTGCTCCGATAAATCCCAGCGCATTAAGTCGCTGCAACGCTTCATTTACCCGCCCCACCGGAACTTCCAATTTGATGTATCGACCGTTGATCGCGCACTCATCCAAGGCTGGCTGGTGCATCGCCGGCGATGCCGAATGAGCCACTGGATTGCCGATCACCGCAAGGATGGCATCCTGGCGGTATCCCGAATCAAGAATTGCACGCGATGTTAAATCATCAAAGGTAAATACTTTCTCGTTCATGCTAAGAGCTTTACAAATTTTTCCACTCGCTCGACGACTCGATCTTTCCCTAGTATTGTTAGGATCACTGCCAAATCAGGCCCCCCATGTTTGCCCGAAAGCGCGACACGAAGCGGGAACATCAATTGTCCTGCTTTGGCTCCATTTGCCGTCGCTGCTGCAGCCACAGCCTCTTTCGCCGACTCGGCCGACCATGCGGAAATCATCTTCAAATGCAACACTAACGCGTCTAACAAACCAGCGGTAGCGGCATTGCTTTTTACCTTTGCAACGGTTTCTTCTTCATAAGAAAAATCATCCACCAACAAAAACGCCAATGCGCTAGGAACCTCTGTCAGCAATCTGACTTTCTCTTTGATAGATGCTGCGATCTCGATAAAGTTTGCAGGAACTGGTAATTCCGCAGCACGAACGAATGGTTCACAGGCCAATGAAAAATCTGCATCACTCATTTTCATGATGTGCTGTTGATTGAACCATGAGCATTTTTCTGCGTCAAAACGAGCTGGCGCACGATTCACCGCTTCTAACGAAAATCGTTGCACCAATTCCTCCATCGAAAAAATTTCCTCTGTTGTTTTCGACGACCATCCTAAGAGAGCCAGAAAATTCACCAAGGCCACAGGCAAATATCCTTGTGCAGGATAATCGGCCACCGCCGCACCAAGATCACGTTTGGACATCTTAGAACCGTTTTCATTTTGAATCAGTGGAATATGTGCGTAGGCAGGAGCTACGGCACCAAGAGCATCGATCAATTGCAGATGCTTTGGAGTATTCATCAAATGATCTTCCCCGCGGATTACGTGGGTGATTTTCATTTCCAAATCATCCACCACATTGACAAAATGAAAAACATACGAACCATCAGAACGTCGTACTACCATATCTGGCGTATTGGACTTATCCGTATAATCGATGGTGACATCTCCACACACCAAATCGTGCACTGTCACTGGACAACGCTCAAAACGAAAGCGCCACGCGCCATCACTTTCATAGACTCGACCAGAATCTAACAATTTCTGAAAATAGCGGTCATAGATTTCCGCACGCTGACTTTGGTAGTAAGGTCCGCAGTCACCGCCCACATCGGGACCTTCATCCCAATCCAAGCCCAACCAATTCAGACCATCAAAAATTGCTTGTCGTGCCTCTTCAGTGTTGCGAGCCTCATCGGTATCCTCCACCCGCAAAATAAATTGCCCACCATGCTTGCGGGCAAACAACCAACAAAATAGCGCCGTACGCGCTCCTCCCACATGCAAATACCCCGTCGGCGACGGCGCAAATCGAGTCCTAACTGTCATATCTGCGACAACTTGCTACATTTGCTAACGCCACACAAGCCAAGAAAATCAACCGTTGCTCAGAAGTATTTTAAAAAATAAGTCTTTTTTTCTTGCATAAGCTAAAATTATTACCTAAAGCACAACTGTCCTGCCGCAGTTACGTGGTGGGCGCTTCTTAGGTCTATTCGCTGTTGGCTTAGAAAGTGTTAGTGAAAACAGCGTTTTTTATTACAGTCAATATTATGGATATCTATGTGGGCAATTTGCCCTTCTCCGCTACTGAAGAAGAAATAACCGATCTCTTCAGCCAACATGGCACCGTTGAACGTGTCAAAATCGTTACTGATCGTGAAACAGGGCGCCCACGTGGCTTTGCCTTCGTTACCATGGCAGATGACGCAAGCGCCAATGCAGCAATTGCAGCATTGAACGACCAAGACTATCAAGGTCGTGCACTCCGCATCAACGCAGCTGAAGCTCGCGAACCCCGCACTGGCGGTGGTGGCGGCGGCGGTTACAAAGGTGGTGGTGGCGGCGGCTACAAAGGCGGTGGCGGCGGCGGCGGTGATCGTCGCGGCGGTGGCGGCGGCGGTGGCGGCGGCTATAAAGGCGGCGGCGGCGGTGGTTACAGAGGCGGCGGTGGCGGCGGCGGTGATCGCCGTGGCGGCGGCGGCGGCGGTGGCTACAAAGGCGGCGGCGGCGGCGGAGATTGGGGTTAATCCCAACCACGCACAGAACATTTTCCCAAACCACGTCCCCACCCCTGGACGTGGTTTTTTCTTGCCTTCATCACTTCCCCTTGGTTGCGCTTTCTGTATTCTGCATAATATAACAGAAAAAAGAAATGAAAGCTTGGCAATAGGAGATATGAAGCATAAACGAATCTCGCAATTTTTGATTTGTATTGCCATGCTCTTCACCTATCAAAAATAACCCTCAAATCTCACCATGAACGCGGTATCAACCACTAAATCAAGAAACGAAAAGCTCAGAAAACCAGTTTCTTTTATTATCGCAATTGTGTTCCTTGCTTTTTTAATCGGCACCAAATCGAAAAATTTTGACACCCCATTTTATGAGGTACTCGAACTCACTGGATTCTGTTTCATTTTTATCGCCGCGATCGGTCG